>NZ_JBEXKU010000165.1:0-4742 GCF_040609575.1 Streptomyces sp. NPDC004647
GGACAGAGGCCTCGGCGGGAGCGCCCGTGGCCGTAGGCGCCTACGGCCACGGGCGCCTACGCCATGAGTCGCTGCGGCGTGAGTTGCGTGCGGTCTCCCGTACCCGCCGCGCTTCGTCAGGGTCGGGGAGCCCGTCCGGGCACGGTCCTGGAGGGTGGCAGGCATGAGTCGCGTGCGGCATGAGTCGCCCACGGCATCAGGCGCCTACGGCACACCAGCCGCCTACGGCACCAGCTTCCGCAGGTCGATCGACTCGGCGAGCGCCCGCAGCCCGGCGTCACCGGGGTGCAGATGGTCGCCGCTGTCGTACGCGGGCAGCATCCGCTGGGGCCGCCCGGGATCGCGGATCACCGCGTCGAAGTCGAGCACGGCGTCGAACGTGCCGCCGTTGGCCCGCAGATAGGCGTTCACGGCGGTGCGCCGGGCGTCGACCGCGGGCGTGCAGTCCGGGTAGCCCTCGCAGGGCGCGATCGTCGCGGCGACCACCCGCAGCCCCCGTGCCCGGGCCCGCTCCGCGATGGCCCGCATCCCGGCGATCACCGCGTCCGGCGTGGCGCCCCAGCGGACGTCGTTGATCCCCTCGAAGACCACGACCGTACGGGCCCCGGTCTGCGCCAGCACATCGCGGTTCAGCCGGTGCTGGGCGCTCACCCCGCCCGTGTCGGTGCTGACCCCGTCTCCCGGGTAGCGGTCGGTGACCACGCGGTTCGCGGAGATCCCGTGGTTGAGCACGCCGTACCGCGGCACCTCGCTCTGCTCCCGCAGCCGCCGCGACAGCACGTCCGGCCACCGCCGGTTGGCGTCGACGGTCGACTTGTCACCGTCGGTGATGGAGTCGCCGAGCGCCACCACGGAGCCGGGGCCGCCTCCGACGTCCACGCCGGTGAGGAAGGGCCAGCTGGTCAGCGTCCCGGTGAAGGCCGCGCCACCGCCGTCGCCCGTACGGTCTCCGCTGCCCGGCGCGCTCAGAAACGAGCGCTGGTTCGTCCGGCTGTGCACCGGAGCGGCCGCCACCGTCTCCGGAAGATGCACGCTGACCAGCAGGTTCCTATCGGCGGGTACGGAGAAGCCCAGGGGGTCGCTGAACATCTCGGCCCCCGCCGGAATCTGTGCCCCCGGCCGGCCCGAGAACGAGAGCCGCTTCGGCGTACCCGCCGCCCCGGCCCCCGAGCCCTGCACGGCGACCGACGCGTGCCCGATCCGCACCGGCGCCGCGGCGAAGGTGTTGGCGAGCCGGATACGGACGCGGGGCCCGCCCGCGCTGCTGTGGACGACCAGCCGCAGCGTCTGGTCCGTCCAGGGCCCGACCGACGTGTACCCGGACGTGCTCGCCGACCAGCTGCCGCTCCAGCCACTCGCCGGAGTGCGCACCGACGCCGCGAAGACATGAAGATCAGCCGCGGGCCCCGGGTCCTTCGGCAGGACCACCGACGCGATCTCGCGGCCGCGCTCGACCGGCACGGTGACCGCGTACAACCGGACCTTCTCCGGGCGCTGCCCGCCGGCCGTGTTGATGTGCGGGAGGGCGACGGCCTTCGTGCTCAGCGGCCCGGTGCGCCAGTCGGGGGCGGTGAGCGCGTACGTGCTGCGGGAACCGTCCCGGTAGCGCACCGTCCCGGTGCCGGCCGCGTCGCCGCCGGTCCCGGCGACCAGGAAGGACAGCGCGTCGCCGCGGCCGCTCAGCCGCACCGCCTGACCGTCCGCCCGTACGTTGTCGGGCCGCCCCGCCGTGGCGCGCGGCCAGCTCAGCCGGGCCCCGTCGATGGCGAGCGCACGGCCCGGGGTCCACCCGGCGACTGCCAGGTCCTGGGCGGACAGGGACTGCCCGGCACCGTCGAAATCCCCCTCGGCCGGCCGTGCGTCGTCACTGACCGCCGTATTGTCGAAGAGCCGCTCCAGAGGGAGCGGCTCCGTGCGGTGTTCGTCCGCGAGGGCGGGGGCCCCCGGCGCGATGAGTGCTATGGCCAGAGCGGCACCCCCCGCCATGATCCCGGTCGCATTCCATCGCCTTGCGACGCGCATGTCCCCTCCCGCATCCGTGGTGATCCGACAGGTGCGGAATGAACGTAGGGAGAGCGGTGGGGCGCGTCAATGATCCAGGCCTGAACTCGGGTTGAATTCCCGGCTCTTAGGTCCTGTCCGACCAATAGCGCCGTCCGCCGCAAGGCGGGGCCCGCGGTGTCTGGTGCGTGCAGCCGCAAGGCGGAGAAGCGTCCTCGCTGTGGGCTACTCGGACGTTTCGCCGCCCCTCCCGTGCAACGAGGCGCCGCCGGGCCCGGCACGGTGTCGTGACCATGCCCCGCCAGAGCGGAGGCACTACGCGGGGTGCTCCTGCGCTTGGGCGTTCGGGCACCGCACGGCGAGGGCCGCGACGTCATCGTCGAGCCTTCCGCTGCTGTAGAGGAGCAAGTCCCGGTGGAGCCGGTCGAGCAGCTCGCGGGGTGGCGCCGGGTCTTGCCGCCGCATCCAGTCCGGCAGTGGAAAGAACTCGCCCGTGCGGTCCCGGGTTTCGGATACGCCGTCGGTGTAGAGCAGCAGTTGGTCGCCAGGGGCGAAGGCGACGATGTCGACGCTGTAGTGGTCTCCGATGAGCGCCGCGAGGTTGAGGGGCGGCGAAGGGGTGGTGGGCTCCAGGACGCGGATCTCCCCGCGGTGCACCAGCAGCGGAGGCGGGTGCCCGCAGTTGAGTAGTCTGACGTGGCCGCCGCCATGCGGGATCTCGGCGAGCAGAGCCGTAACAAAGCGCTCCGGCAGGTCCGGGGCGGGGAACGCGGCACTGTTGCGGGTGGTGCTGGTCTCCAGACGCTCGATGATGCCCCTCAGGTCCGGCTCGTCGTACGCGGCCTCCCGGAAGGAGTTGGTGACCGCTGAGGCCGCCCCCACCGCGGACAGGCCCTTGCCACGTACGTCGCCGATGAGCAGCCGGACCCCGTACGGTGTCTCGACCGCCTCATAGAAGTCGCCGCCGATCCGGGCCTCCTCTTGGGCCGCCAGATACAGCGACTCGATCTCGACCTCACCGATGCGGCACGGCAGAGGGCGCAGCAGCACCTTCTGGGCGGCGTCGGCGACAAGCCGGACATGGAAGAGTGTCTTCTCCCGCTGGATTCGGAGATGGCTTGCGTATGCGGCCGCCAAGGTGACCGCGACGATCGCAGCCGCTGTGTATGGCGTCCCCAGATCGGTGTAGACGAAGCTGAGGCCGATCATGACCAGCAGGCAGAACGTCCCCAGCAGGATCGTGGGGAGCGCGGGCCACATTGCGGCGGCGAGGGCGGGCGCGACGGGCAGGAGGCGGCTGATGGCGATCTCCCTCGGTGTGGAGAACGCCAGGCCCGTGATGAGGACGGCAAGGATCACCGGTGACAGCACGACAGCTTCCCACCGGCCGCGGTAGGGAGCACGACGACCACGCAGCCGTCCAAACATGATCACAAAGGGCATCATATCGGTGGAGAACGGGATATCTAGCTACAACGGAGCACGTGGCTCCTGCGTGGTGATCCGCCGCTTGAAAGAGAAGCCGACTTTCGTGCCGCCGGGAGCGTGCCTGGACAGGACCCGCGTCGGCATGCCCGATACGGCGGCCCCTGCCGAGGGCCGCACCATCACCTGCGAGGGAGATCGGGCGACCTCCGCCCTCCCGTGCGCACCTGGCCGAGGACTTGAGATGTCCTGTGTCTGAGCGGTTCTCCAGGCGACGGCACCATG
Source organism: Streptomyces sp. NPDC004647 (assembly GCF_040609575.1). Classification (NCBI taxonomy): domain Bacteria; kingdom Bacillati; phylum Actinomycetota; class Actinomycetes; order Kitasatosporales; family Streptomycetaceae; genus Streptomyces; species Streptomyces sp. NPDC004647. The sequence continues at coordinate 3,712 of NZ_JBEXKU010000165.1, forward strand.
ACGCTCAAAGTCCTACTAGGGCCTGTACGGAGTCGTGATCAATGGTGCGGGGGATCCGGCTCCGGCTTGCTCTGCGTACTGGTAGAACGCCTGGATGGCGCGATGTGAACTCAGCGATCACGAGTGGGAGTTGATCGAACTGTTTCTGCCGATCGGGCGGTTCGGGCCCTACCCTTACCGGCTGCGCGAGCAGTTCGAGGGGGTGGTCTGGCGGTTTCGCACCGGCAGTCAGTGGCGGGAGATCCCGCGTGAGTTCGGTGCTTGGTCAAACGGTCTATGACCGTTTCTCCCAGTGGCGGAGCGCCGGGGTGTTCGCTGCGCTGATGGAAGGCATGATCGCCGAGGCCGCTCGCCGTGGAGAGGCGGATATGTCGCTGGTCAGCGTGGACTCCACGGTGGCCCGCGCTCATCATGACGCCGCCGGGATGGTGGGGGACCCCGAAGTACTCGAGGCACTGGAGAAGACCGCGGCCGAAGACAAAGGGGGCGGTGGAAACCGGGCAAACCGCCCCGATAAATACCGAGCCTGAGGACCAAGCCGAGCGCCGACGGCATCGGCAGCGCCGCCGCGCCCGGCTGAAGGCGGCCGCGCTTGGTCGATCGCGCGGCGGGCTGACCAGCAAGGTCCACCTCGCAGCGGACATCCGCTGCCGCCCGATGGCGTTCGTACTCACGCCCGGGCAGGCTGCAGACAGCCCCCGGTTCATCCCGGTCTTGGAGAAGATCAAGGTGCGCGGGGCCGTCGGGCGTCCCCGCACCCGCCCGGACGCCGTCGCCGCCGATAAGGCGTACTCCTCGCGAGCCAACCGCGCCTACCTGCACAAACGGAAGACCAAGGCAGTCATTCCGGAGAAGGCGGACCAGGCCGCGAACCGTAAGAAGCGCGGCAGCATCGGCGGGCGGCCGGTCACCCACGACGTCGAGCAGTACAAGGGGCGCAACACCGTCGAAAGGAGCAAGCCGTAATGCCCACATAGATGTGCCCGAGGAGGGGAACAGCCCTGTCATAGGGGTTGATGGCCTGCTCAACA
>NZ_JBEXKU010000166.1:0-4728 GCF_040609575.1 Streptomyces sp. NPDC004647
GCATGAACTGACCAAGGACCTCGACCTGGCCGCCTTCGTGCTCTACTCCTCCACCGCCGGTGTCATGGGCAGTCCGGGACAGGCCAACTACGCGGCAGGCAACGCCTTCCTCGACGCGCTCGCCGCGCACCGTCAGGCCGAGGGCCTGCCGGGAGTCTCGCTCGCGTGGGGCGCCTGGAACCAGGGCGCCGGCATGACGAGCGGCCTCGGCGAGGCCGATCTGCGCCGGGCCGCCGAGGCGGGTATGCCCCTGCTCTCGGTCGACCAGGGCGTGGCGCTGTTCGATGCCGCACTGGCGACCGGACAGGCCGCGGTGGCACCCGTGCGGCTGGACCTGTCCGTGCTGCGTGCCCAGGGTGCCGTCCCCCCGCTGCTGCGGGGACTGGTCCGTACAGGCGCCCGGCGTACGGCGGTCGCGGGATCGGGAGCGAGTGCGGACGTCGGCCTCGCCGAGCGCCTCAGCAGGCTGGAGCGTGCCGAACGGTACGAGACGCTGCTCGCTCTCGTACGGGGCCAGGCAGCCCTGGTGCTCGGCCACGCGAGCGGCGACGGGGTCGACCCGGCACGGGCCTTCCGTGACCTGGGCTTCGACTCGCTGACGGCGGTGGAGCTGCGCAACCGGCTGAACACGGCCACCGGACTGCGGCTGCCCGCGACGATGGTCTTCGACTACCCGACCGTCGAGGTGCTGGCGGACCATCTGCTCGACGAACTCGTCGGCCCGGACGCGGACATGGACGCGGGCGCGGCGGTGCCGGAACTCTCCAGGGCCATGCTCGACGACGATCCGGTCGTGATCGTGGGCATGAGCTGCCGCTTCCCCGGTGGTATCGGCTCGCCGGAGGACCTGTGGCGCGTGGTCACCGAGGGCGCCGATGTCGTCACCGACTTCCCGACCAATCGTGGCTGGGACGTCGACGCGCTCTACAACCCCGACCCCGAGCACATGGGTACCTCCTACACCCGGCAGGGCGGATTCCTGCACGACGCGGGCGAGTTCGATCCCGCGTTCTTCGGGATGTCGCCGCGTGAGGCGATGGCGACGGACTCGCAGCAGCGGCTGCTGCTGGAGACGTCGTGGGAGGCGATCGAGCGGGCCGGAATCGATCCGGTATCGCTGCGCGACAGCCAGACCGGAGTCTTCGCCGGTGTGATGTATGGCGGCTACAACACCACCTTGAACGGCAAGGAGTTCGAAGGTTTCCAGGGCCAGGGCAGCGCGCTGAGCGTCGCCTCGGGCCGGGTCTCCTACACGTTCGGGTTCGAGGGTCCGGCGGTGACGGTGGACACGGCGTGCTCGTCGTCGCTGGTCGCGATGCACCTTGCCGCGCAGGCCCTGCGGAGCGGTGAATGCTCGCTGGCGCTGGCCGGTGGTGTGACCGTGATGTCGATCCCCGACACCTTCGTGGAGTTCTCCCGGCAGCGGGGCCTGGCCTCCGACGGCCGGTCCAAGCCGTTCTCCGAGTCGGCCGACGGCGTCGGCTGGTCCGAGGGCATCGGCATGCTCCTCCTGGAGCGGCAGTCCGACGCGCGGCGCAACGGCCACGAGATCCTGGCCGTGGTGCGCGGCAGCGCGGTCAACCAGGACGGCGCGTCCAACGGCATGACGGCGCCGAACGGTCCTGCGCAGCAGCGGGTGATCCGTCAGGCGCTGGCCAGCGGTGGACTCTCGGCCGACGATGTCGACGCGGTGGAGGCGCATGGTACGGGTACGACGCTGGGTGACCCGATCGAGGCGCAGGCACTGCTTGCCACGTATGGCCGGGACCGTGATCCGGAGCGTCCGCTCCTGCTGGGCTCGGTGAAGTCGAACCTGGGGCACACGCAGGCTGCCGCCGGCGCGGCCGGTGTGATCAAGATGATCATGGCGATGCGGCATGGAGTGCTACCGCAGACGCTCCATGTGACGGAGCCGTCGTCGCATGTCGACTGGTCGGCGGGCGCGGTGGAGCTGCTGACGGAGCCGACGGAGTGGCCGGAGGTCGGCCGGGCGCGGCGTGCGGGTGTGTCGTCGTTCGGGATCAGTGGGACGAACGCGCACGTCATCCTGGAGCAGCCGGTGACGGTGATCCAGGGAGCGGTGGTGACTGGCCCCGAGACTCCTGCGGTGGAGCCGGGTGTGGTGCCGTGGGTGCTCTCCGGCAAGACGCCGGAGGCGCTGCGCGGCCAGGCGGCCAGGCTGCTCTCCTACATCCAGGCACGACCCGAACTGCGGCCGGTGGACATCGGGTTCTCGCTGGCCACGGGCCGGTCGAAGTTCGAGCACAGTGCGGTGGTGCCGGCCGGCGAGCGCGCGGAGACGGTGCGCGCGCTCGCTGCGCTGGCGGTCGGCGAGCCGGACGCCTCGGCGGTCTCGGGTGCGGTGCTCGGCGGCAGGACGGCGGTGCTGTTCTCGGGTCAGGGCAGTCAGCGGATCGGTATGGGCCGGGAGTTGTACGGGCGGTTCCCGGTGTTCGCGGAGGCGCTGGATTCCGTACTCGCCACGTTGGATGGTGAGTTGGGCCGTTCGGTGCGTGAGGTGATGTGGGGCGAGGATGCGGAGCTGCTGAATGGGACGGGCTTTGCTCAGCCTGCTTTGTTCGCGGTTGAGGTGGCGTTGTTCCGGCTGGTGGAGTCCTGGGGCGTCACGCCCGACTTCGTGGCGGGTCATTCGATCGGTGAGATCGCCGCTGCTCATGTGGCGGGGGTGTTCTCGCTGGAGGACGCGGCCCGGTTGGTGGTGGCGCGGGCGCGGCTGATGCAGGCGCTGCCGGGCGGCGGCGCGATGGTTGCCGTCCAGGCCACCGAGGACGAGGTTCTTCCGCTGCTGTTCGAGCGGCAGGACCAGGTATCGATCGCCGCGGTCAACGGCCCGTCGTCGGTGGTGATCTCAGGCCATGGGGATGTGGTCCTTGAGGTCGCGGCACGGCTGGGGGAGCAGGGGCGCAAGACGGCGCGTCTGCGGGTGTCGCATGCGTTCCACTCGCCGTTGATGGATCCGATGCTGGGCGAGTTCCGTGGGGTCGCGGAGGGCCTGTCGTATGAGGCTCCGCGTATGTCTGTGGTCTCGAATCTGACGGGTGGTGTGGCGTCGGCCGAGGAGTTGTGCTCGGCCGAGTACTGGGTGCGTCATGTCCGTGAGGCCGTGCGCTTCGCCGACGGCGTGCGGACGCTGGCCGACCAGGGTGTGAATACCCTCCTGGAGCTGGGGCCGGACGGTGTGCTGTCGGCCATGGCCCAGGAGTCCGTACCGGACGGAGGTGTCACGGTGCCCGTCCTCCGCAAGGACCGGGCCGAGGAGTTGTCGGCCGTCACCGCCCTTTCCCAGCTGCATGTGTGTGGTGTTGTGGTGGACTGGGCGCGGTTCTTCGCGGGGACCGGGGCGTCGCGGGTGGATGTTCCGACGTACGCCTTCGAGCACCAGCCCTTCTGGCCTCGGCGCTCGCGGGGCGGTGCCGACGACGCGGCGGCGATCGGGCTTGTGTCGGCGGGTCACCCGCTGCTCAACGGTGTGGTGGAGCTGGCCGAGGGCGAGGGTGTGCTGTTCACCGGCCGCCTGGCGGTCCAGACGCATCCGTGGCTCGCTGACCACGCGGTGATGGGCCGCATCCTTCTCCCTGGCACCGCGCTGCTTGAGCTGGCGTTCCGTGCTGGTGACGAGGTCGGCTGCGACCGGGTGGAGGAGTTGACGCTCGCTGCGCCGCTCACTCTTCCGGATCGTGGTGCGGTGCAGGTGCAGGTGCGGGTCGGTGTGGCGGATGAGTCGGGGCGGCGTGCGGTCGCGATGCACTCTCGTCTCGAGGGTGAGGTGGAGGCGCCGTGGACGCAGCATGCGACGGGCGTGCTGGCCGAGGGTGTTCGAACGGGGTCCGGTGCTGTTTTCGATGCGGCGGTCTGGCCGCCGGTGGGTGCCGATCCGGTGGAGTTGGATGGCTTCTACGAGGCGCGTGCGGCGGAAGGCTTCGCGTACGGTCCGGTCTTCCAGGGCCTGCGGGCGGTCTGGCGGCGCGAGGGCGAGGTCTTTGCCGAGGTGAGCCTGCCTGACGGCATCACGGACGAGGCGGATGCGTTCGGTTTGCATCCCGCGTTGTTGGATGCCGGGCTGCACTCGGCGTGGTTCATGGGCGCGTCGGCTGAGGGCGGCGGTGTTCCGTTCGCGTGGAGCGGGGTGTCGTTGCAGGCCTCTGGGACTTCCGCGGTTCGGGTGAGGGTGACGCGGGAAGCTGATGGTGCGGTGTCGATCGCTGTCGCTGATACGGCCGGTGCGCTGGTGGCATCGGTGGAGTCGTTGGCGATGCGGGCGCTGTCGGCGGAAGCTGTGAGTGATGCGGCTGCGCTGACGAGGGACGCGCTGTTCCGGCTCGACTGGACGCCGGTATCCGCTACGGCTGTGGGTGTTTCGCAGACGATTGCGGTGGCGGGCCAGGACACATTCGGCCTGGCCGAAGCCCTGCGTGGTGCGGGTACTGAGCCTGAACTTGCGTCGGATCCGGCGGCGTTGGCGATCGGCGAGGCCCTGCCGGGCGTGGTGTTGATCCCGGTGGCCGGAGAGCCGACCACTGACACAGCGGATGCGGCACGGTCGCTGACGTACAGGGTTCTGGGGCAGATCCAGGAGCGGCTGTCGGACGAGAGGTTCGCGGAGTCCCGGTTCGTCTTTGTGACGCGGGGTGCGGTGGGGGGCGCTGATGTGGCGGCGGCCTCGGTGTGGGGTCTTGTGCGTTCGGCGCAGTCGGAGAATCCCGGGTG
>NZ_JBEXKU010000167.1:0-4693 GCF_040609575.1 Streptomyces sp. NPDC004647
CCCGTTTCTTTCCCCTACTCGCGGCTACCGCGCTGCCCCACGGGGGGGCGGGGGGGGGCGGGGGGGGGGTTGGGTTCGCGGTCGCCCCCCCGGGGGGGGGGGGCACCGGGGCGGCGGCCCCGCGCGCCGCCGCGGCGCGTCAGACTCAACCGCCCCCATACAGCAGATGCCGGGCCCGCTTCCGCCGGAAGGCGGCCAGCCCGCCCTGCCAGGCCGCCACCACCTCGTCCGTCCCCGCCCCCGCGTCGATCAGCGTGCGGACCGACGCCGACCCCGTCAGCTTGTCGATCCAGTGGTCGGGGCGCCAGGCGAAGCCGCTCCACGCCTGCTTCGCGGTGACGAGCAGACCGATGCCCGTACGCACCGGGTCCAACGACTCCCGGTCGTGGACGTGCAGTTGGACCCCGCCGATGGTCTTGCCCTGGAACTTCGAGAATGTGGGCGCGAAGTACGCCTCCCGGAAGCGGACCCCCGGCAGCTCGAGCGCGTTCGCCGCCTCCGCCCACCGCCGGTCGATACCGTCCGCGCCCAGCAGTTCGAACGGCCGGGTGGTGCCCCGCCCCTCGGACAGGTTCGTGCCCTCGAACAGGCAGGTCCCGGAGTAGACCAGGGCCGTTTCCGGGGTCGGCATATTGGGGCTCGGCGGGACCCAGGGAAGTCCGGTCCCGTCGAAGAAGTCCCGGCGCCGCCACCCCGACATCTTCACCGTGTGCAGCTCGACGGCCCGGCCCGCGGCCGCCGGCACGAACTCGGCGTTGAACAGCAGCGCCAGTTCGGCGACCGTCATGCCATGCGCCTGCGCGATCGGCTCGCGCCCGACGAACGTCGCGTACGCCTTGTCGAGCACCGGCCCGTAGGCGCCCCGCCCGGTCACCGGGTTCGGCCGGTCCAGCACCACGAAGCGCTTGCCGGCGAGCACCGCCGCGACCATGCAGTCGTACAGCGTCCAGATGTACGTGTAGAATCGCGCGCCCGCGTCCTGGATGTCGAACACGACCGTGTCCACCGCGGACTCGGTGAAGATGTCCGCGAGCGCCTGACCGCTCTTGAGGTAGGTGTCGAAGACCGGCAGCCCGGTCGCCGGGTCGTCGTAGCGGCCCTCGGAGCCGCCCGCCTGCGCCGTGCCGCGGAAGCCGTGCTCGGGTCCGAAGACCGCGGTCAGGTTCACCCGGTCGTCGGCGTGCATCACGTCCACGATGTGCCGGACGCCCACCGTCACCCCGGTCGGATTGGTCACGACGCCGACGCGCTGACCGTCCAGCGGTGCGTAGCCCCCGGCCGAGAGCCGGTCGAAGCCCGTACGCACCCGCTTGGCGCCACCGTGCCGAGGGGCCGCGGCCCCGGCGGGCGGGGTCCCGGCAGCCATGGCACCCACGGCTCCGGTGGCGGCCAGCAGGCCGCGTCGGGAGAGATGTGCTCGAGAAGTCGGCATGCCCCCGGACGCTAGCGCTCGACGGCGCCCGGCGGAACGACCGCGACCGCAGCGCACAACCCCTTTCCTACAACATACCGACTGGTTAGTCTGCTGCTAGTCGAGTCGAAGGAGCCGCGATCGTGAAGACCCTGCACGATGCCGGAGTCGTGGTCACCGGAGCGGGCGGAGGCATCGGCGCCGCCCTCGCCCGCAGGTTCGCCGCCGAAGGCGCCCGCGTCGTCGTCAACGACCTGGACGCGGTCAAGGCCAAGGCGGTGGCCGAGGAGATCGGAGGCACCGCCGTGCCAGGGGACGCGTCGGAGATCGTCCCCGCCGCCGTCGAGGCGCTCGGCGGGGCCGTCGACGTCTACTGCGCCAACGCCGGGCTCGCCTCGCCGGGCGGGGCCGGGGCCGACGAGCAGGTGTGGGCCGATGCCTGGGACGTCAATGTGATGGCACACGTACGGGCGGCGCGCCTGCTGCTGCCCCAGTGGCTGGAGCGGGGCGACGGCCGGTTCGTGTCCACGGTCTCCGCGGCGGGCCTGCTCACCATGATCGGCGCGGCGCCGTACAGCGTCACCAAGCACGGGGCGCTGGCCTTCGCCGAGTGGCTGTCCCTCACCTACCGGCACCGCGGCGTCAAGGTCCACGCGGTGTGCCCGCAAGGCGTCCGTACCGACATGCTGAACGCGGCGGGCAGCGCGGGCGACCTCGTCCTGGTACCGACCGCCATCGAGCCCGAGCAGGTCGCCGACGCCCTCTTCGCGGGGATGGCCGAGGGACGCTTCCTGATCCTTCCGCATCCCGAGGTCGCCGGATACTCCACCATCCGGGCGGGCGACCCCGACGCCTGGCTCACCAACATGAACCGCCTCCAGCAGAAGTGGGAAGAGGGCACTGCATGAGCACGTCCATCTACGAGGCCAAGCCCTGGCTCGCCCAGCTCACCGATGCCCAGCGGGCCCCCGTCACCCCGCCGGAGACCGTGCTGCACGCCTTCCGTGAGGTCGTGCGCCGCACCCCCGACGCCATCGCGCTCGCCTACTTCGACAGTCGGCTGAGCTACGGAGAGGTGGATGAGCTGTCCGACGGGCTCGCGGGCCACCTCGCGGCGCGCGGCTTCGCCCACGGCGACCGGCTGGCCGTCATCCTGCAGAACACGCCGCAGTTCGTGCTCGCCCTGCTCGGGGCATGGAAGGCCGGCGGCACCGTCGTACCGGTCAACCCGATGTACAAGGAGCGGGAGGTCGCACACGTCCTGAACGACGCCGAGGTCACCGCTCTGGTCTGTGGCGACCGCGCCTGGGAGGACTATCTGCGCGCCACCGCCGCGGACTCGCCCGTCCGTACCGTCCTCACCACCAGCGACTTCGACCTCCAGACGCGCAACGACGAGCGGGTGCTGCGCGGGGAGCGCATACCGGTACCGGCCGGTGCCGAGGATCTGGTCGCCGCCGCGCGGTCCGGCGCCGTGCCGCCCGAAGGTCGCAAGATCACCGCTGCCGACATCGCCCTGATCAGCTACACCTCGGGCACCAGCGGCACCCCCAAGGGCGCCATGAACACCCAGGGCAACATCGCCTACAACGCGGAGTGGCAGCGCAGAGGCTGCGCCCTCCCCGAAGGCAGCTCGATCTTCGCGCTCGCGCCGCTCTTCCACATCACCGGTATGGTCTGCGAGCTCTCGGCCTGCTTCGTGGGCGGCAGCACCCTCGCGCTCGCCTACCGCTTCGAGCCCGGTGTCGTTCTCGACGCCTTTGCCGAGCACCGCCCCGCCTACACCGTCGGCCCGTCCACCGCCTTCATGGCGTTGGCGGCCCACCCCGCCGTCACCCCCGACCACTTCAGCTCCTTCCGGATCATCAGCTCCGGCGGGGCGCCGCTGCCGCCCGCGCTGGTGGAGAAGTTCCGGGCGGGCTTCGGACCGTACATCCGCAACGGGTACGGGCTCACCGAGTGCACCGCCCCCTGTGCCAGTGTCCCGCCCGAGAAGGAGGCCCCGGTCGACCCGGTCTCGGGCACGCTCTCCGTCGGCCTGCCGGGTCCCGACTCGTTCGTACGGATCGTGGACGAGAAGGGCGACGAGGTGCCCTTCGGCGAGCCGGGCGAGATCGTCGTGCGCGGCCCGATGGTGGTGCCCGGCTACTGGCGCCGGCCGGAGGACAGCGCCGTCGCGTTCCCGGAAGGCGAGCTGCGCACCGGTGACATCGGCTTCATGGACGCGGACGGATGGCTGTATGTCGTCGACCGCAAGAAGGACATGATCAACGCCTCGGGCTTCAAGGTGTGGCCGCGCGAGGTCGAGGACGTGCTCTACACGCACCCCGCGGTGCGCGAGGCGGCGGTCGTCGGCGTGCCCGACGAGTACCGCGGCGAATCGGTGAAGGCGTACGTCAGCCTGCGCCCCGAGGAGCCCGTCACGCCCGAGGAACTTGCGGCGTACTGCAAGGAACGCCTCGCCGCGTACAAATACCCGCGCGAGGTGGAGGTGCTGCCCGAGTTGCCGAAGACGACGAGTGGGAAGATCCTCCGACGGGAATTGCGTTCCCGCGTATGACCGAGAGCGAACAGAGGGGCAGGTGGCGGTGATGGCCAGGACGACGGAGGGCGGCGGAACGCCCGTCCCGCAGCGACTGCTGGCCGCGGCCACCCGCCTTTTCGCAGATCAGGGGTACGACCGGACCTCTGTGCAGGAAATCGTCGAGGCGGCCGGGGTGACCAAGGGCGCGCTCTACCACTACTTCGGCTCGAAGGACGATCTGCTGCACGAGATCTATGGGCGGGTGCTGCGGCTCCAGCAGGAGCGGCTGGACGAATTCGCCGAGTCGGAGGCGGCGGTGGAGGAGCGGTTGCGCGGCGCCGCGGCCGATGTCGTGGTCACCACCATCGAGCACCTCGACGACGCCACGATCTTCTTCCGCTCGATGCATCAGCTCAGCCCGGAGAAGCACAAGCAGGTACGGGCGGAGCGGCGGCGCTACCACGAGCGGTTCCGGGCGCTGATCGAGGAGGGCCAGCAGGAGGGGGTGTTCAGCAAGGACACCCCGGCGGACCTGGTGGTGGACTACCACTTCGGATCCGTCCACCATCTGGCCAGTTGGTACCGCCCGGACGGGCCGATGACACAGCAGCAGGTCGCCGATCACCTGGCGGACCTGCTGCTGCGCGCCCTGCGGCCGTGAGCGGGGCCGTAAGCGTCTCCAGCAGAAGGCCGTGAGCGTCTCCACAGAAAAAGGCTGTAAGCGTCCCCAGCAGAAGGGGCCGCCACCGGAATCCGGT
>NZ_JBEXKU010000168.1:0-4666 GCF_040609575.1 Streptomyces sp. NPDC004647
CCTCAACGCATTCCAGATCGCCTTCGAGGGCCGGCTCACCCCGGCCAACAGCTGAACCTCAACAACCAAGATCAGCCGTTAAATTGACACACCCGCGGTGCGCACCCGGGCTGTGATGCATACCCGGGGGTGTGCCCTGTTCCCTGCGGTCCGCAGGCCAGCACCCGGGCCAACCCGTCTGTGGGATCCCCTGGACCCGTAGATTGGTCAACCGAAGAAGTCCTGCGTGATGCAAATAGGGCCGCCCGCGCCTCTGGCAAAACCCACACCGATGAACCTGTACGAGCAGTGAGCGGAGGACTGACGTAACCGAATCATCTCGTGCCCACGTCCAGTGTCCAGTAATGTTGAATCTCAGTGCTGTCCGGCGGTCGGGCCTCATGGTGGTAACCCACGCCAGCGTCCTGGGCCGTGCAGTTGAGGATGAGATTGCGGTGCGCCCAGTGCCAGGCCGCATCCCTTTGCATCCAGTACTCCACCGCCTGAGCAGGACTGGGAGCAGGCTCGGGCTGCCCCCACTGGAAGAAGACGTTCTCCGCTCGATAAGAACGATAACCCGCAAGGTCCATGGGCTCGCCGCTCTCCCATACTAGTTTGCCGTTAGGCCCTCGATGCATGTTCAAGTCGGACAAGAGTTGGTCGCGGGGAACGGCAGACATGTCTTTGCTATGAGCATGCGCGATATCCCTCAGCTGCTGGGAAAATTGGAAGGGGTTAGAGCACCTGTCCAGCTTGGCTTCTCCATTAGGATCTGGTTCAAGAGGGGGATACAAATGCGGGTTCATCCGTGCGTGGTTGACCAGAGCGAAGAGCTGCAGCTCCAGCGGACTCGGCGTGGGGCTGCCGGCTGAGGTGATCCGTCCGATCTTGCCGCCGAAATACTCGGTGAACCACAGGTTCCCATCCGGCCCGGCCGTGATCCCGAACGGATGGCTACCCGCGGTGGGCAGGGGATATTCGGTGACGGCTCCCGCCGGGTTGATCTGCCCGATCCGGTTACCGGTGGCCTCGGTGAACCACAGGTTCCCGTCCGGCCCGGCCGCAATGCCGTAGGGCCAGCTGTTCGGGGTGGGCAGGGGGTATTCGGTGATGGCCCCGGCCGGGGTGATCCGCCCGATCCGGTTACCGCTGTTCTCGGTGAACCACAGGTCCCCATCCGGCCTGGCCGCGATGCTGGTCGGCCCGCTGTTCGGGGTGGGCAGGAGGTATTCGGTGACCGCTCCCGCCGGGGTGATCCGCCCGATCCGGTTACCAATAGGCTCGGTGAACCACAGGTTCCCGTCCGGCCCGGCCGCAATAGCGTACGGGAAGCTGTCCGGGTTGGGCAGGAGGTATTCGGTGATGGCCCCGGCCGGGGTGATCCGCCCGATCCGATTACCGTAGACGAACTCGGTGAACCACAGGTTCCCGTCCGGCCCGGCCGCAATAGCGTACGGGAAGCGCTCGTAGCTGGGGAGGGGGTATTCGGTGACGGCCCCGGCCGGGGTAATCCGCCCGATCTTGCTAACCCAGTACTCGGTGAACCACAGGTTCCCGTCCGGCCCGGCCGTGATCCCGAACGGGTAACTACCCGCGGTGGGCAGGGGGTATTCGGTGATGGCCCCACGCGGGGTGATCCGCCCGATCCGGTTACCCATGTACTCGGTGAACCACAGGTTGCCATCGGGCCCGGCCGCGATCCCAAGCGGGTGGCTGTTCAGGACGGGCAGGGGGTATTCGGTGATGGCCCCACCCGGGGTGATCCGCCCGATCTTGCCGCCGTACTCGGTGAACCACAGGTTTCCATCGGGCCCGGCCGCGATGTTGGTCGGCCCGCTGCCCGGGGTGGGCAGGGGGTATTCGGTGATGGCCCCGGCCGGGGTGATCCGCCCGATCCGGTTACCGGTGGCCTCGGTGAACCACAGGTTGCCATCGGGCCCGGCCGCGATCCCGGATGGCCCGCTGTCTGGGCTGGGCAGGGGGTATTCGGTGATGGCCCCGGCCGGGGTGATCCGCCCGATCTTGCCGCTGTTCTCGGTGAACCACAGGTTCCCGTCCGGCCCGGCCGCAATAACGTAGGGCCAGCTGTCCGGGGTGGGCAGCGGGTATTCGGTGATGGCCCCGGCCGGGGTGATCCGCCCGATCCGGTTACCGGTGGCCTCGGTGAACCACAGGTTGCCATCCGGTCCGGCCGCGATGTCCCAGGGGAAGCTGTTCGGGCTGGGGATGGGGTGTTCGGTGATGGCCCCGGCCGGGGTGATCCGCCCGATCTTGCCGCTGTCGTACTCGGTGAACCACAGGTTGCCATCGGGCCCGGCCGCGATCCCGGATGGCCCACAGTCCGGGGTGGGCAGCGGGTGTTCGGTGATGGCCCCGGCCGGGGTGATCCGCCCGATCTTGCCGCTGTCGTACTCGGTGAACCACAGGTTGCCATCGGGCCCGGCCGCAATGGCCCAGGGGTAGGGGAAGCTGCCGGGGGTGAGCAGGGGGTATTCAGTGACGGCCCCGGGGGCGGCTCGGACCGGCACGTCGGCCAGGAGTGGGCTCAGCAGGCGACCTCGACGAAGGCCGTGCGGGGTGAGGGGTGTAGGCATGGCGGAACCTCATCGGCGTCTTATGTGGGTTGATGCTCGGGCTATCTGACCTGTTCGTCCACTTGGGTTCGACCGATCATGAGCAGGATCTGGGCACTCTTCACCTTTCGCATTACTCGCAGGTAAAGACTTCTCTGATACGCCAAGTGGGCGACTGTGGGGAAAATGCCCTCGAACCATCCGGACTCCTGTTAGTGCTGGATTCCTCAAAGGCAGTACACATATCGGCGGCGTAGTCGTCTGGTGGGTGGCGCTGGCCTGCCCCAGATCCACGGTCTGGCACGCGCGTTGAGCTGGGTTGTTACCAGGCGCGTGACCTAGTCGATCTCGTCTGGGCCGGCGAAGGACTGGCCGGCCAGGGCGGTCTTGCGGAAGATCCGCCACCAGCCCTCCTGCAGGTTCAGCCAGCACGCGCCGACCGGGATGAACGCGTGCTGAATCCGAGGATGATCCTCCAGCCAGGTCCGGGTGGACAGGCTGTTGTGGGAGGAGAGGTTGTCGGTGACGATCCAGATCTCGCCGGTCGGGTTGGCGTCCTCGACCTGTTGCAGGAACTGCTGGTAGAAGGCGCTGTTGCGGGAGGACGCGGTCATGGTGATCTCCTGGCCGTCCCGCACGCGCAGGCCACCGTAGACCCAGGTCTTCTCCGGCCCGCGGCTGTAGTCGATCTCGGACTTGATCCGGTGCCCGTCTGGCGACCAGCCCGGTGCGGGTGGGAAGGCGCGGGGGATCACCGGCCCGAGCTCGTCGGCGCAGATGACCGTCGCACCGTCCGGCGGGTGGGTATCGAGGCCGATGATCCGCGTCCTTTTGGGGCGAACTCCGGATCTCTGGAGCGGGCCCAGGAACGGGTGCGGCGCCAGCGGACGCCTTCGGCCAGCAGGATCCTGCGCACCTGGGACCGGCCGATCTGAATGCCCTCGGCCTGGGCGGTTGCGGCCAGCGCGTCCAGCGTCCACTCCGCCGGCCCCGACTCGTCGGCCGCCCACACTCGCCGTAAGGCTGCATCTCCAACCTCCCGGGCGGGGTCATCTTGACCAGGGCGATGATCCGGGACCGCTCGGCCTCGGTGATCCGCCGCTTGCGGCCCTGACCGCCCAGATCCTCCAGCCCGTCCAGGCCGGAGCGGTTGAAGCGGTGCAACCAGCGGCGCACGGTCTTCTGGCTGCAGCTCAGCTCGTCCGCGATCGCCGGCACGCGCCGTCCCGCCCAGCTCAGCTCGATGATCTGGGCCCGCATCACCACATTCCGGGGGGCCTTGCGGGCTCGCGACAGCCGATGGATGACCGCCTGCTCGTCCTCGTCACGGCCTGGCGGTGCCCGTAACACCATGACCCAGCACCCGCCCCCGTGCACCCGAACCGCCCCGCCACCAGGAGGTATACCCAGTGAAAGGGGAATCCAGCACTAGCGCCGCCCACTCCACTCCCCTGCCGCACTACGCCGAAGGGCGCCACCGGACATCACCGGCGGCGCCCTTCGGAGCTCCACGCGACGCGCGGTCTCCGCCGTGTCCGGCTGGATCGCCTCCAGACCTGACGGGTCCGAATCCTGTCGATCGGGGCAAGTTCGGATCGAAGATCCACTTGATCACCGAGCGGACCGGCCTGCCCCTGTCTGTCGGAATCTCGGGGGCGAACCTGCACGATAGTCAGGCCCTGATTCCCCTGGTGGAAGGTATACCGCCGATCCGCTCCCGCCGGGGGCGCCGACGACACAAACCGAGCAAGCTCCACGCCGACAAGGGCTACGACTACTCTCACCTGCGGCAATGGTTACGCCAGCGCGGTATCAAACACCGCATCGCCCGCAGGGGAATCGAGTCCTCGCAGCGACTGGGCCGCCACCGCTGGACCGTCGAACGCACGATGGCCTGGGCTCGCCGGCTGCCGCCGCCTCCACCGACGCTACGAGCGCAAAGCCGAGCACTTCCTAGCCTTCACCAGCATCGCCTGCACCCTCATCTGCTACCGCAGACTCACCAAATGAGATGACTTCTAAAAGAGCGTTTTGTCCCGGCGGAAGTGTTTGGTTCGAGGTTCAGGTGTCGCGCCAGTTCGGGGTGGATTCTCGGGTGAGTCGTCGGCTTATGA
>NZ_JBEXKU010000169.1:0-4665 GCF_040609575.1 Streptomyces sp. NPDC004647
AACTCCGCATCCCCGCCCCACACCACCTCCCCCAGCCCCGACTCCAACTCCCCCAACACCCCATCAAACGCCTCCGCAAACACCGGAAACGCCTCGTACAACCCCCGGCCCATCCCCAAACGCTGCGCACCCTGCCCCGTGAAGAGGAAGGCGCTCAGGCCGCTCGAGTGATCGGTGCCGGTGATGACCTCCCGGCTCTGTTCGCCCGCGGCGAGGGCCGTCAGGGCACGCAGCGCGGTGGCGTGGTCGTCGGCCAGAACCGCCGCGCGGTAGCCGAGCTTGGCGCGGGTGGTGGCCAGGGAGAACCCGAGGTCGCGCAGGCGCAGTTCCGGGTCGCTCGCGAGCAGGTAGCGTAGCCGGGCGGCCTGCGCGGGCAGCCTTCTGGCCTGCTGTGCGGAGAGGAGGAGCGGGACCGTGGCGGGGCCCTGCTCCGGCGGCTGTCCCTCGGCGGTGCGCGGGGCGTCCGGCGCCTGTTCCAGAATGATGTGCGCGTTGGTACCACTGAGGCCGAAGGAGGAGACGGCGGCCCGGCGGGGCCGGTCGACGCGCGGCCAGTCGCGGGCCTCGGTCAGCAGGCGTACGGCGCCGGACTCCCAGTCGACGTTCGGCGTCGGCTCGTCGACATGCAGGGTCTTGGGCATCACGCCGTGCCGCAGCGCCTCGACCGTCTTGATGACGCCGCTGACGCCGGCGGCGGCCTGGGCGTGCCCGATGTTGGACTTGATCGATCCCAGCCACAGCGGCCGGTCCTCCGGGCGCCCCTGCCCGTACGTCGCCAGCAGTGCCTGGGCCTCGATCGGGTCGCCGAGCCGGGTGCCGGTGCCATGGCCCTCGACGAGGTCGACATCGGAGGCGGTGAGTCCGGCCGCGGTCAGGGCCCGCTGGATGACGCGCTGCTGCGCGGGCCCGTTGGGAGCGGTGAGCCCGTTGCTGGCACCGTCCTGGTTGATCGCCGAGCCGGCGATGACCGCGAGGACCGGATGGCCGTTGCGGCGGGCGTCCGACAGCCGCTCGACCAGGAGCAGCCCGACGCCCTCCGACCAGCCGGTCCCGTCCGCCGCGCCCGCGAAGGCCTTGCAGCGGCCGTCCGGCGCGAGGCCACGTTGTTGGCTGAAGTCGACGAAGATCTCCGGCGTGGGCATCACGGTCACGCCGCCGGCGAGCGCCATGCCGACCTCGCCCTGCCGCAGGGCCTGGCACGCCATGTGCAGGGCGACAAGCGACGAGGAGCAGGCGGTGTCGACGGTGACCGCGGGGCCTTCCAGGCCGAGGCTGTAGGCGACCCGACCGGAGGCGATGCTGCCCGCGCTGCCGTTGCCGAGGTAGGCCGACAGGTCGTCGGGGGCTGCGCCGGGGCGGGTGCCGTAGTCGTGGTACATCACGCCGACGTACACACCGGTCTGGGTGCCGCGCAGCGACGACGGGTCGATGCCGGCCCGCTCGATCGCCTCCCAGGAGCCCTGGAGCAGCAGCCGCTGCTGCGGGTCCATGGCGAGTGCCTCGCGCGGCATGATCCCGAAGAACTCGGGGTCGAACTCGGCGGCGTCGTGCAGGAAGCCGCCCTGGACGGTGTACGTCTTCCCCGGCGTGCCGGGCTCGGGGTCGTAGAGGGACTCGGCGTCCCAGCCACGGTCGCCGGGAAAGCCGCCGACCGCGTCCCGGCCCTCTTCCACCAGCCGCCACAGGTCCTCGGGTGACCGCACGTCGCTGGGGAAGCGGCAGCCGATGCCGACGATCGCGATGGGCTCATCGGCCGCTGTCCGGTCGGGCAGCGCGGGGGCGGCGGGTACGGCGGCTGCCGTGCCGCCGAGGTCCAGCCGCGTCTTGACGTATTCCGCGACGGACCGCGAGCTGGGGTGGTCGAAGACCAGGGTGGCGGGCAGCCGCAGACCGGCGGCAGCGCCGAGCGCATTGCGCAGCTCGACCGCGGCCAGCGAGTCGAATCCCAGCTCCTTGAACGCCCGGTCCGGCCCGACCGATTCGGTGCTGTCGTGGCCGAGTACGGCCGCGACATGGGTGCGGACCAGTTCCAGCAGGGCGTGGTCCCGCTCGGCTTCGGTCAGTCCGGCGAGTTGCTGCTGGAAGGCCGAGCCGCCGACGGCTTCGCCGACCGCCTGGACGGTGCGGCGCGCGGGGCCGCGGACCAGGCCGCGCAGCAGTGCGGGCAGCTCGTCGGCGCGGGAGCGAAGGGCGGCACGGTCGATACGGACCGGGACGGTGTGCGCCGCACCGATGCGCACGGCCGCGTCGAAGAGCGCGAGCCCTTCGGCGGCGTCCAGCGCGGGCATGCCGAGCCGCCGCATGCGGTCCAGGTCGGCGTCGGTGAGCGGACCGCCGAGGCCCGTGTCGACGGCCCACATGCCGAACGCGAGGGCGGTGGCGGGCAGGCCCTGGGCGCGGCGGTGGTGGGCCAGGGCGTCCAGGAAGACATTGGCCGCCGCATAATTGGCCTGGCCCGCGCCGAGGACGAGTCCCCCCGCGGAGGAGAACAGCACGAACGCGGACAGCTCCAGGTCGCGGGTCAGCTCGTGCAGATGCCAGGCGGCGTCCGCCTTCGGACGCAGCACGTTCACGAACCGGTCGGGCGTCAGGGTGCCCACCAGTCCGCTGTCGACGACGGCCGCGGCATGGATGACGGCGGTGAGCGGATGCTCCGCGGGCACGTCGGCCAGCAGGTCGGCGAGCGCATCGCGATCGGTGACGTCACAGGCGGCGACGGCGACTTCGGCGCCGGACTCCTGGAGTTCCGCGCGGAGTTCGGCAGCGCCCGGGGCGGCGATGCCGCGGCGGCTGGTCAGCAGCAAATGGCGCACGCCGTGCTCGGCCACAAGGTGCCGGGCGACCTTGGCGCCCAGGCCACTGGTACCGCCGGTGATAAGGACAGTGCCGGTGGCGTCCCATGACACGGCCGGGGCCGGGACCTCGGGCGCGGGCGCCGCGGCGGGACTCAGCCGGGGGATCGCGCACTTGCCGTGGTGCACGGCGAGTTCGGGCTCGCCAGAGGTGGCGGCCGCCGCCAGGACGGCCAGGGAGTCGGCGCCACCGTCGGTGTCGATCAGTACGAACCTGCCGGGGTTCTCCGCCTCCGCCGCGCGCACCAGACCCCACACGGGCGCCTGGGCGAGATCGATGATGTCCTGCGGCCGGGCGGCCACGGCGTACCGGGTGACGATCGCCAGCCGGGACCCGGCGAACCGCTCGTCGGCGAGCCAGGTCTGCACGGTCGCCAGCACCTCCGCCGCTGTGGCGTGTACGGAGCCCAACAGCGCGGTGTCGTCGGCGTCATCGGTGGTGGCCGGGGCGACGGGGTAGAGGACGAGGTCCGGCACCACCCCGGCGGAAGCCACTGCTTCCAGGTCTCGGAACTCGGCTATTTCCGTGCCGAGTTCGGGGAGGCCGGGCAGGTGGCCGACCGTGCCGCGCACCGACTCCGGCAGCGGCAGCCCGCTCCAGCCCACGTGGAAGAGTGCATCCGATCGGCCGGTGTGCTCAGCGTCGGTCAGCTGCTCGTCCGACACGGGGCGCGAGACGAGGGACTCGACAGTGGCGACGGCCTGCCCGGAGGCGTCCGCGATCCACAGGGCCGACAGCTCGTCGCCGCGCACCCGCCGCAGTCGGACGCGTACGGTGTCGGCGCCCGCGCCGTGCAGGGTCACACCGCTCCAGGAGAACGGCAACAGCGTGTCGCCGCTGACCTCGCCCCGGGCGTCCAGCAGATCGGCATGCATCGCGGCGTCGAGCAGGGCAGGGTGGATACCGTAGCGAGCCGCCTCGCCGCGCGCCTCCTCGGGCAGCGTCACCTCGGCGAACACGTCCTCCCCGAGCCGCCAGGCCGCCTTCAGCCCCCTGAACGCCGGACCGTAGCCGTAACCCCGGTCCACCAGCCGCTCGTACACGCCCTCCACCGGCACCGGCTCGGCACCCGCCGGAGGCCACTGCACCAGGTCGAAGCCGGGTGCCGGGACGCCGGGCGCGAGCACACCGGACGCGTGCCGGGTCCACTCCCCCGCGTCCCGCTCGGGCCGCGAATGCACGGTCAGCGAGCGGGTGCCGGCCGCGTCCGCCTCGTTCACAGCCACCCGCAGCTGGACGCCACCACGAGCGGGCAGCACCAGCGGAGCCTCGAGTGTCAGCTCCTCCAGCCGGCCGCAGCCGACCTCGTCACCGGCCTGCACCGCGAGCTCCACGAACCCGGTGCCCGGAAGCAGTACCCGCCCCAGCACCTGGTGATCCGCCAGCCAGGTCGGCGAACCAGCCGCCAGCCGGCCCGTGAGGACGATTGCGTCCGAGTCGGGGGAGGTGACGACGGCGCTCAGAACGGGGTGGTCGATGGGCTGCAGACCCGCCGAGCCGACGTCGGCCGCGCCCGTCGCCGCGGCGTCGAGCCAGTACCGGCGGCGCTGGAAGGCGTAGGTCGGCAGATCCAGCTGTGCGACAGCCCGGCCGCCGTAGAACGCCGCCCAGTCCAGGCCCAGGTCCCGGACCCGGGCGTACATCCGCCCGGCCCCGGCGACCAGTTCCCGCCGCTCGTCACGGTCGCGGCGCAGCAGCGGTACGAAGGCGGCGTCGTTGTCGTCGGTCAGGCAGGACGGTCCCGTGGCCGACAGGGCGGCAGCGGGGCCGACCTCGACGAACGTCGTCACCCCGTTCTCCTCCAGGGCGCGC
>NZ_JBEXKU010000170.1:0-4378 GCF_040609575.1 Streptomyces sp. NPDC004647
CCAGTCCGGTTCAACAACTCCGCATCCCCGCCCCACACCACCTCCCCCAGCCCCGACTCCAACTCCCCCAACACCGCATCAAACGCCTCCGCAAACACCGGAAACGCCTCGTACAACTCCCGGCCCATCCCCAAACGCTGCGCACCCTGCCCCGTAAACAGAAACGCGCTCAGCCCATCCGACACCGTGCCCCGCACGACTCCGGAAGCGGGACGGCCCTCCGCCAGCGCGGCCAATCCGCCACGGTAGCCAGCTGTGTCATCGCTGTCCTGGGTCAGGATCACGGCCCGGTGCTCGAGGCCCGCGCGGGTGGTGGCGAGGGAGTAGCCGACATCGAGCGCGCCGAGTTCGGGGTTCACGTCGAGATACGCGGCCAGGCGCTCCGCCTGCGCGGGCAGGGAGTCGGCGCTGCGAGCGGATACGGGCCACGGCTGTGGCGTACGCACCGGGCGAGGCGGCGAAGTGACGTCCGCCCCCTGGTCTGCCCCTTCCCGGGGCGCCTCCTCAATGATCATGTGGGCGTTGGTGCCGCTGACGCCGAAGGCGGAGACCGCGGCCCGGCGCGGCTGCTCATCCTCGGGCCATGCTCGAGCCTCCGCAAGCAGGCGGACGTTGCCCGCACTCCAGTCGACGTGGGTGGTGGGCCGGTCGACGTGGAGGGTCTGCGGCATGAGGCCGTGCCGGATCGCCTGGACCATCTTGATGATCCCGCCGACGCCTGCGGCGGCCTGCGCGTGGCCGATGTTGGACTTGAAGGAGCCGATCCAGAGCGGCTTGTCCTCCGGGCGGCCTTGCCCGTAAGTGGCGAGCAGCGCCTGCGCCTCGATGGGGTCGCCGAGCGTGGTGCCCGTGCCGTGGCCCTCGGCGAGGTCGACCTCGCCGCTGGTGAGCCGGGCGTTGGCGAGGGCCTGCCGGATGACGCGCTGCTGGGAGGGGCCGTTCGGTGCCGTCAGACCGTTGCTCGCGCCGTCCTGGTTGACCGCCGAGCCGCGGATGACCGCGAGTACGGGGTGGCCGTTGCGGCGGGCATCGGAGAGGCGTTCCAGTACCAGCAGGCCGGCGCCCTCGGACCAGGCAGTGCCGTCGGCGGCATCCGCGAACGCCTTGATGCGGCCGTCGCGGGCGAGGCCCCCCTGCTTGCTCATGCCCACGAACGGGCCGGGGGTGGACATCACCATGACTCCGCCGGCGAGCGCGAGCGTGCACTCGCCGTCGCGCAGGGCCTGGGCGGCCAGGTGAACGGCGACGAGGGAGGAGGAGCAGGCCGTGTCGACGGTGACCGCGGGCCCTTCCAGGCCGAGTGTGTAGGAGACGCGACCCGCGATGACGGCGGCGACCGCGGCAGTGCCCATGTACGCGGCGGACGCCTCGGGGGCGGCGTTCAGCAGGTCGCCGTAGTCCTGGAATCCGGACCCTGCGAAGACGCCGATCTGTTCGCCGCGCACCCGGTCCGGGGCGATGCCCGCCCGCTCCAGGGCCTCCCAGGAGAGTTCCAGCATGAGCCGCTGCTGCGGGTCCATGGCCTGCGCCTCGCGCGGCGAGATGTTGAAGAAGCCCGGGTCGAAGCCGGCGACGTCCCGGATGAAACCGCCCCGGTGGGTGAGGCTGCCCCCGGCATCCTGGCCGCCGGCGAGCCGGCCGAGGTCCCAGCCTCGGTCCGCGGGGAACTCCCCGATGGCGTCGCCGCCGTCGGCGACGAGCCGCCACAGGTCGTCGGGTGTCTCGATGTCACCGGGGTAACGGCAGCTCATGGACACGATCGCGATCGGGTCCTGCTCCCTGGCCTCGAAGTCCTGGAGCCGCCGGCGTGTCTGGGCCAGGTCGGCGGTGACCCGCTTGAGGTACTCGAGGAGCTTCTGGTCGTCAGCCATTCCCAGCCTCACAACATCCTTTGCTCTGCAGCCCGGAGCACTGCGGCTCCGGGCTCTGCGCGCTCTACAGCTCTGCGGAGAGTTCTTGGGCCCGAGCGGATCAGCTCAGGCCGAGTTCCCGGTCGATGAAGTCGAAGACGTCGTCGGCGGTGGTTGCACCGGCGAGCCCGTCGGGGACGGCCGGGGCGTCGCGTTGCGGCTCCCCCGCCGCCTCGCCGGCCCGGGTGAGGAGGGTCCGTAGCCGGTCGATGAGCCGGCCGCGTCGGATCTCGTCGGGCGGCAGGGCGATGACGGTCGCTTCGATGCGGTCGAGTTCGGCGAGTACGGACAGCCCGTCCGCCGGACCGTCCTGGCTCAGCTCCGAGCGCAGGAAGTCGGCCAGCGCCGACGGGGACGCGTGGTCGAAGACCATCGTGGACGGCAGTTTGCGGCCGACCACCGTGGTCAGCCGGCTGGTGAGGTCGACGGCGGCGACCGAGTCGAAGCCGAGGTCCTCGAAGGGCCGCCGGGGGTCCAGCTGTTCGGCACTGTCGTAGCCGAGCAGCTCGGCGACCTGCGTACGGACCAGGTCGAGCAGGAGTCGGGCCTGCTGGGGCGCGGGCAGCGCCGCCAGCTCTGCGGTGAACGCCGCTCCCCCGTCGCCGCCCGCTGGGGCGCCCGTACCGGCGCCGGGGTCGAGGACCGCCCTGGCCTCGGGCAGTTCGTGCAGCAGCGGGCAGGCGCGGGCGAGACCGTATGTGGGAGCGAACCGCGACCAGTCGATGTCGGCGATCACCAGATGGCTCTCGTCGTGGTCGAGCGCCTGGCCCATCGCTTCCAGGCACAGCCCGGGCTCCATGGGCGGCGCGCCGATGCGGCGCAGCGCCGCGCCCAGTTCGGCGTCCACCATGCCGCCGTCCCAGGAGCCCCACGCGATGGAGAGGGCTGTACGGCCGAGCGCGCGGCGGCGTTGGGCGAGTGCGTCGAGGTAGGCGTTGGCACCGCCGTATCCAGCCTGGCCGGCGCTGCCCCACACGGCGGCCCCGGACGAGAACAGGATGAACGCGTCGAGCGGCTGGTCGTCGAGGAGTTCGTCCAGGTTGCGGGCGCCCGCAACCTTGGCGCGCCCCGCCTCCGCGAACTCCTCCAGCGTCAGTTCGGTGAGCGGTGAGATGCGCTGCATCACGCCCGCGGCATGCACCACCGCGGTCAGTGGGTGCTCGTCGGGGACCGCGGCCAGCACCGTGCGCAGCGCCTCGCGGTCGGCGACGTCGCAGGCCTCGACCGTGACGTGGGTACCACGCGCGGTCAGTTCGCGCTCCAGTTCGGCGACGCCTTCGGCGTCCCGGCCGCGGCGGCTGGTGAGAAGGAGGTGCTCGGCGCCGCGGTCGGCGACCATTCGCGCCACATGGGCGCCGAGGCCGCCGGTACCGCCGGTGACGAGTACGGTGCCCCGGGCCCGCCAGTGGCGCGGCGCCTTGCGCCCGCACAGCGCGGCATGCGTCATACGCAGCGTGTGCCGGCCGTCGTCCCGGATGGCGATCCTGTCGTGGCCCTCGGTCGACGACGCGGGCGGCACCGGCGCGGACAGGACCGCACACACCTGGTCCAGCGCGTGCGTGTCGACGGTCCCCGGCAGGTCGAGCAGTCCGCCCCAGGTGTCCGGGTGGTCCAGCGCGAGCCCCGCACCCATGCCCCAGAGAGCGGCCTGCGGTGGGCTGTCGACCTCCTCGGACTCCGTGACGGCGACAGCCCCGGCGGTCACGCACCACAGGCGCGCCGCGACCTGCGCGTCGGCCAGCCCCTGCACCAGGGTGACGGTGTCGGCGACGCCCTGTGTGAGGTGAGGGTGCCGGGGGTGCGGTCGGTCGTCGAGCGCGAGCAGCGAGAGGACCCCGGTGAGCTGTTCGTGGGCAGCGAGCTCGCTGAGCGAGCGCGTGAGCCCCGCGCGGTCGGCACCAGTCGCCTCCAGCGGGACGACACGGTCGGCGCGGAGGGTGAGCCCGTCGACGAGGGCAGCGGCGCGCTTCTCGTCGCGGTATCCGGCGGGTAGGGCAACGACCCAGGTGCCGGGCAGGCACGGCTCCGCCGACTGCTCCCCAAGTCGGTCTCCCGGTCCGCCTTGAGGTGCGGCGTCCGCGACGGGCCTCCAGGTGAGCCGGTAACGGTGGCTGTCGAGCCGTGCCTCGATCTCGGTCTGCGTGCCGGCGTGCGGCGTCGCCGAGGGCCTGCTGTCGCCCGAGGCCTGGTCGAACCAGTACCAACGGCGCTGGAAGGCATACGTGGGCAGATCCACGCGCCGGGCGCCGCGCCTTGCGTAGTACGCCTGCCAGTCCACCCTCGCGCCGCGTACGTGGATCGCCCCGAGTGCCATCGCGAGTGCGCCGTCCTCACCTTGGCCGCGGCGCAGCAGCGGTACGAAGGAGGCGTCGCTGTCGTCGGTCAGGCAGGACGGTCCCGTGGCCGACAGGGCGGCAGCGGGGCCGACCTCGACGAACGTCGTCACCCCGTTCTCCTCCAGGGCGCGC
>NZ_JBEXKU010000171.1:0-4345 GCF_040609575.1 Streptomyces sp. NPDC004647
CACGCCGTCTCCAACAGCAACCGCTGCTGCGGATCGGTCGCCAACGCCTCACGCGGCGAAACACCGAAGAACTCCGCATCGAACCGGTCCGCGTCGTGAAGGAACCCACCATGCTTCGCATAGAAAGTTCCCTGACGCTCCGGATCGGGGTGGTACAGCCCCTCCAGATCCCAGTCGCGGTCCTCGGGGAACCCCGAGATCGCATCCCGTCCTTCGGACACCAGCCGCCACAAGTCCTCCGGGCCCCGCACATCACCCGGGTAACGGCAACCGATCCCCACAATCGCAATCGGCTCGTAGGCGGACGCCGGGGCCGGGGCGTCCTCTGCCGCACCGGCCTCACCCAGGAGCTCGGTGCGCAGGTGACCGGCGAGGGCCGTGACCGTCGGGTGGTCGAAGACGAGTGAGGGAGGCAGCCGCAGGCCCGTGGCCTCGTTCAACCGGTTACGCAGCTCGACCGCGGTCAGCGAGTCGAAGCCCAGCTCCGTGAACGCGCGATCCACCGGCACCGCGTCCGTGCCCACGTGTCCGAGCACCATCGCCACCTGCGTGCTCACCAGGCCGAGCAGGAGGCGATGCTGCTCCGGCTGGGGCATGGCCCGCACCTGGCTTCCGAGTCCCGCCGGACGCGCTTCGGTGTCTGCCGCGGCAGTCCGGAGGGCGGGGGCACGTACGAGACCGCGGAGCATGCTCGGCACAGGCGCTCCGGTTCGCGCGAACGCCGCCGTGTCGAGCCGGGCGGGCACGGCGAACGCGTCCGTGCCGGTGAGTGCGGTGTCGAACAGCGCAAGCCCTTGCTCGACGGACATCGGCGCGATGCCCGCCCGTCCGATACGGGCCTGGTCGGCGCCGGTGAGGCCGCCGGTCATGCCGCTCGCCTCGGCCCACAGACCCCACGCCAGCGAGATGGCAGGCAGACCCTGCGCACGACGCTCCAGCGCCAGCCCGTCCAAGAAGGCGTTGGCAGCCGCATAGTTGCCCTGGCCCGCCGTGCCCAGTGTTCCGGCGGCGGAGGAGAAGACGACGAACGCCGAGAGGTCCGATTCCCGGGTGAGCTCGTGCAGATGCCAGGCGGCATCCACCTTCGGCCGCAACACCACCTCGAGTCGCTCAGCAGTCAACGATTCGACCGTGGCGTCATCCAGTACACCCGCGGTGTGCACGACGCCCGTCAGCGCACGCTCCGCCGGAATACCCGCCAGCAGCCCGGCCAGCGCCTCCCGATCGGCGACATCGCAGGCGGCGATGGACACCTCGGCGCCCAGCGCCGACAGCTCCGCCACCAGCTCGGCGGAACCCTCCGCATCCCGGCCACGACGACTCACCAACAGCAAGTGCCGCACCCCGTACGCCGTGACGAGATGGCGCGCCACCAGACCACCGAGCGTGCCCGTAGCCCCGGTGACCAGCACCGTGCCCTCGCCGCCGAACACCGGAGAGGCACCGCTGTCCTCGGCAGCCGCCACCCGGGCCAGCCCCGGTACGTACGCCTGACCGCCCCGCACGGCGAGTTGCGTCTCGCCCTGAGCGACCGCTGCGGAGACCAGCCCCGCCGGCACCTCGCCCGCACCCTCAACATCCACCAGCACGAACCGGCCCGGATGCTCGGTCTGTGCCGAACGCACCAGACCCCACACCGCCGCCCCCGCCAGATCCCGAACACCCTCACCGGGCGACACCGCGACCGCACCCCGCGTCACCACGACCAGAGGTGACCCCGGCCCCCCGCTGTCGGCGAGCCGGTTTCGGATCGCCTCCAGGGCTTCGGCCGTCGCCGCCCGGACCGAGGCGGCCGGGTCAGGCTGGGCCGGAGCCACGACCAGCAGGTCCGTCTCCGGAACCTCGGTGCTGTCGTCGTCCACGGTGATCGAATTCCACTCGACGCGCAGCAGCGGCGACAGCGCTTGGCCCGCTGCGCGCAGCGAGTCCTTGTTCATCGGCCGCAGCACGAGGGACTCCACGGTGGCCACCGGCGCGCCGACGGCATCCGCCACGACGGCCGAAATTTCGTTCGGCCCTGCCGGACGCAGCCGGACCCGCAGCGACACGGCGCCCACAGCGTGCAGCGAGACGCCACTCCAGGAGAAGGGCAGCACGCCCTTCTCGTACGCGCCGAGCGCACCCAGAACCACCGGATGCAGCGCGGCGTCCAGCAGCGCCGGATGGAGGCCGAATTCGCCGGCCGCGGCGCGTTCTTCCGCGCCGAGTGACACGTCGGCGTACACCTCGTCGCCGAGCCGCCAGGCGGCACGCAGTCCCTGGAAGACAGGGCCGTACTCGTAGCCCTGTCCGGCCAGTCGCTCGTATGCCCCCGTGAGATCCACCGGAGTCGCCCCGGCGGGCGGCCACACCCCGGAGAGCTCGGCCGGTGCCTCGCCCGGCGCGCCCTGGGCGAGTACGCCGGTGGCATGCCGGGTCCAGGGCTGTTCCGGCGCGTCCTCGTCGGGCCGGGAGTACACGGTCAGCGTGCGCCGGCCGCCCGCGTCGGTCTCGCCCACCGCGACCTGGATCCGCACCATGGCACCCTCGGGGAGCACCAGAGGCGCCAGCACGGTGAGGTCCTCGACCCGGTCGCAGCCGATCCGGTGGCCGGCCTGCAGAGCCAGTTCCACGAAGGCCGTACCGGGAAGCAGCACCGTGCCGCTCACGGCATGGTCGGCCAGCCACGGATGCGTACGCAGCGACAACCGCCCCGTGAGCACCATGCCGCGCTCGTCACCGAGTTCGATGGCAGCGCCGAGCAGCGGGTGCTCGGCCGCCCGCAGGCCCGCCGCGGTCACGTCGCCCGTCCTGGCGGCCGCATCGAGCCAGTAGGACTCGTGCTGGAAGGGATAGGTGGGCAGGTCGACGACCCGGGTCCTCCGGCTGCTGGTGAGCGAGGCCCAGTCCACCCCGAGGCCGCGTACGTACCCGGTCGCCGCCGAGGTCAGGAACCGGTCCATGCCGCCGTCGTCACGCCGCAGCGTGCCCAGTGCGACGGCGTCCTCGGCCGGGGTGTCCTCCGGTCCGCCGACGGCCTCGCCGTTCGCGGGCCGGTCGGCGACGAAGGTCTCCTGCAGCGCCATCGTCAGCACCGGGTGGGCGCTGACCTCGATGAAGGCGCGGTGACCCCGGTCGAGGAGGGTGCGCGTGGCGGTGTCGAACCGCACCGGCTGCCGCAGATTCCGGTACCAATAGGCCGCGTCGAGCTCCGATGTGTCCAGCTGCGCGCCGGTGACCGCCGAGAAGAACGGCACGGCCGACTCGCGCGGTGCCACCGGTGCCAGCACGTCGAGCAGCCGCTTCCGGATCGCCTCCACGTGCGCCGAGTGCGACGCGTAGTCCACCGGCACCCTGCGGGCGCGGATGTCCTCGGCCGTGTACTCGGCGAGCAGCCCGTCCAGCGCCTCCGGGTCACCGGAGACCACGGCGGACCCTGGGCTGTTGACCGCGGCGACGGCCAGCCGGTCGCCCCACCGCCGGATCCGCTGCTCGACCTCGTGGGCGGGGAGCGGTACGGAGACCATGCCGCCGGTGCCGGCCAGCTCGGCCAGCGCCTGGCTGCGCAGTGCCACGACGCGAGCGGCGTCCGACAGCGTCAGCCCTCCCGCGACGCAGGCGGCGGCGATCTCGCCCTGAGAGTGCCCGACCACGGCGTCGGGGCGCACGCCGATCGACTCCCACAGCGCGGCCAGGGAGACCATCACGGCGAACAGCACGGGCTGGACGACGTCGACACGGTCGTAGCCCGGTGTTCCCGGCTCGCCGCGCAGCACCTCGAGGAGCGACCAGTCGGTGTACTCACCGAGCGCTGCCGCGCACTCGTTGATCCGGTCCCGGAACACCTCCGAGGTCTCGAGCAGTTCCAGCGCCATCCCGGGCCACTGCGAGCCCTGGCCGGGGAAGACGAAGACGGTGCCGCCGATGGCACCGGACTCGCCGACCGCACCGGTGACGAGTCCTGGGTGGGGAAGGCCTTCGGCCAAGGCGTCGAGAGCATCGAGGTGCCCGGCGCGGTCCGCGGCGAGCACCACGGCCCGGTGGTCGAACGTGGCCCGGGTGGTGGCGAGGGCACGGCCCACGTCGTCCGGGTCGGGTTCGGGTGCGTGCGCGAGCACGCCCTTCAGCCGTGCGCCGAGTTCACGCAGCGGCCGCTCGGCCCGTGCGGAGAAGGTCAGCGGCACGACGCCGGTGACGGGTCCGCCCTCGGTGGGGCGCTCGGCCGATGCGCTCGAGTCGTCCGGCTCGTCCTGCGGCTCCTCGATGATGACGTGGGCGTTGGTGCCGCTGATGCCGAAGGAGGACACCGCGGCCCTGCGCGGACGCTCCCCGCCCTCCCAGGCCACCGGCTCCGTCAGCAGGCTCA
>NZ_JBEXKU010000172.1:0-4074 GCF_040609575.1 Streptomyces sp. NPDC004647
CCATCCCCCCACACCCCCCCTCCCCATCCCCCCGCGCGTGGTGCCCCGGCCCCCTCCGCGCCCCGCCGCGCCTCTTGTTATTTGCCGCACCCCGCCCCCCCCCCCCCCGGGCCGGGCCCCCCCCACGACCAGGTCTCCAACCGCGGTTCCTCGCAGAGCCCTGCGGCCGTGCCGCAAGGCCGCGTGCCATGGAGTTTTACGCAGGAATCCCTTCGATGGGACAGTTGTGAAACTCAGCGAACTGCTTGACGGGCATGACCACCAGGTACTCCAGGGCGACCCGGAAGCGCGGATCACTGCGGGAATGAGCTTCGATACCCATCGGATGGCACCCGGCGCGCTGTACATCGCGGTCCCGGGCCATGACGAGGGCGGCCCGGAGGCGATCGGGCAGGCCGTGGACCGCGGGGCGGTGGCGGTGATGGTCGAAGGCGAACCCGCCGGAGCACGAGACGTGCCGGCGGGCGTATGCGTGGTCCGGGTGCCGGACACCCGGACGATGTCGCCCGTCGCGGCCTCCCGCTACTACGGCGAACCGGGACGGCCGATGGACATGGTGGCCATCACCGGCACCAACGGGAAGACCTCGGTGTCGTACATGGTCGAGTCGCTCCTCAGAACCGCCGAGGGCGTCAAGGCGGGGGTCATCGGGACGGCCGGCAGCCGTATCGGCAGCGAGCAGATCCCGATGCCGAGGTCGGTCCTGACCACCCCCGAGTCCCCCGAACTCCAGTATCTGCTGGGGTACATGCGCGACAGGGGCACCGGCACCGTAGTGCTGGAGGCCACGTCCATGGCCCTGCTGACCCACCGGGTGGACCGTACGTTCATCGATGTCGGGGTCTTCACCAATCTGACGCAGGATCACCTGGACGACCACGGCACGATGGAGAGCTACACGACCGCCAAACTGGGTTTGTTCCGGGGTCTGTGCCGCCGCGCGGTGGTCAACGCCGACGATCCGGTCAGCGCCCGGATCCAGGAGCTGATGCCGGGAGCGGTGACCACGTACGCCCTGGAGGCCGATGCGGACTACCGCGCGACCGACCTCTCGGTGGACGCCGCGGGCAGCCGCTTCACGCTGCACCACGGCGACCGGAAGTTCGCGGCGGCCATCCCCGTTCCCGGGCCGTTCTCGGTGTTGAACGCGCTGGCCACCGTGGCGGCCTGCCACCTCCTGGGCCACGATCTCGCGTCGCTCGTCGGTGCGCTCGACCGCATGCCGGCCGTACCGGGCCGGCTCGAGCGCTGGGAGGCTCCGCAGGACGCCTCCGTGATCGTGGACTACGCGCATTCCCCGGATTCGCTGGAGAAGGTTCTCACCACCGTCCGCGGATTCGCCGCCGCCCGGATCATCACCGTCTTCGGCTGTGGCGGCGACCGGGACGCCACGAAGCGCGCCTCCATGGGACGGATCGCGGGCGAGCTCTCGGACCTGTGTGTCCTCACCTCGGACAACCCGCGCACCGAGTCCCCCGAGGCGATCCTCGACCAGATCGCTCCCGCTCTCACCGCCACGGGCACACCGTTCGAGCGCATCACCGATCGTCGCCAGGCGATCCGGTTCGCCCTCGCTGCCGCGAGGCCTCGGGACATCGTCCTCATCGCGGGGAAGGGCAGCGAACCGCACCAGATCATCGGTGACGAGCTGATCCCGTTCGACGACATGACCGTCGTACGCGAACTCGCGCAGGAGTAGACCGCCGATCCACGGAGGCGAGGCGCGGACGCGACGCGCGGACGCGACCCGTGGACGGGGCCCGTGGACGGGTCCACGGACTCGTCGTGGCTCGGCCTCAGCGAGTGAGGGCGGAGACCGAGCCGCTGCGTGCGCGGTTGCCGGGCGGGGCGATGGCCAGCAGGCTGAAACTGATCGCTGTCGCGTTCCCTCCCGGGTACCGACAGCGGGCGCCGCAGTCACCAGACGTGAGGAGGCCGGTGATGGCCGGAAGGACCGAGGTGCGGGTGCGTCGGGTCTACGAGGATCCGGCGCGGGACGACGGCACCCGGGTGTTGGTCGACCGGATCTGGCCGCGAGGACTGGCCAAGGCCGAGGCGGCGCTCGACGAGTGGTGCAAGCAGGTCGCGCCGTCCACGGAACTGCGCAAGTGGTACGCCCACGACCCGGAGCGCTTCGAGGAATTCGGCCGTCGTTACCGGGCCGAACTCGAGGACCCCGAGCGCGCGGAGGCCCTGGCGCACCTGCGCGAACTGGCCGGGGGACGACGGACGTTGACCCTGCTCACCGCGACCAGGCGTCCCGAGATCAGCGAAGCCGAAGTCCTCGCCACGATGCTCCGGAACTGACATCCGAGGCGTTGCCGCGGGTGAACGGACACGGGGACGAACGGGCGCGCGGGCGAACGGGACGCGCGGGCGAACGGGACGCGCGGGCGAGCGGCTCCGGGGGGGCGACCGGGCGCGGCGGAGAGCGGCGTCGCGGGCGCTGTGGCTACGGCTTCACCGCGATGCGGCCCTCATCCATGCGGAGCAGGAGCAGGCGGGCTCCGGTCTTCTCCAGGAACTCGTCGACGGCCTCACGTGAGCCCTGCCACCAGCCGTAGTCGTCGAGCAGCAGAACGCCGCCGCTGACCAGCCGGGGGTAGAGCTGCTCCAGTTCATGGCGGGTCGACGCGTACCAGTCGGTGTCCAGCCGCAGGATCGCGATCTCGTCCGGCGCACTGGCGGGGATGGTGTCCTCCACCCGGCCCTGGACGTAGTGGACACGCTCATCGGGGTACGGGATCGGGGCGAAGCCCTCCTGGACATCGTCCAGTGTGGCGACGGCCCAGATGGGGTGGTCCTTCCCCCGGCGGGAGAGCAGGTCGGCGGCAGACTCCCCGTCGCGGCGCCGGTCCTTGTCCGTGGGTGGCGGCATACCTTCGAACGTGTCGAAGAGGTAGAGGTCGCGGCCGGTGTCCCCGGTCGAGATCAGGGTGTGGGCCACAGCCTGCATGCTGCCGCCGCGCCAGACGCCGCACTCGACCACGGCGCCCGGAATGCGGTGCTTGCTGACGTACCGGGTGGCGAGGACGAGGGCGTTCAGCCGCTCGGGTGAGGTCATGGTGTACGGGCGAACGGCGTTGATGACCGCGCGCGCCTCGTCGTCGTAGTCGGCCGGCAGGTTCGGACCGCGCGGAGCGGCCGGGTCGCTCGCACCGCTGGGTGCTGCCGTCCTGCCTGTACCGCCGTTCGCAGGCGCCCGGCCCGTACTCCCGGGTGCGGCCCGTGCGGAACGGCGCAGCTCGTAGCCGGTGTGCTGCTTGAGGGATCGGTTGACTGCCTGTTTCCAGCCCATGGAAAGAAGCTACTGCGGGTGGCTCGTCCCCGCAGTCCGGGAGGAGCGCGCGAGGTGCCGGCCGCTTCCGACGCCTTCTGAGCGCAGCGCGTCTTCCGTGCACAGAGCCTGTTGTGCTCGTTTTGCTCGCGCTACAACAAGGTGGCAACAGGGAAGCAAGAGGGCTGGGCACCGGGACAGCACACAGCTACGTTCTGTTCGTCAGGAAGAAACGGAGGTGCGGACTCCGGTGGCGCGCCGTGCCGGAACCGGCCAGGCATGGAGAGGAACGCCCATGCGGATCCGCTGGCCCCGGCGTGTCTTCGCCCAAGTCCTGCTCGTCCAGCTCGCCATCACCACCTGTGTGACAGCGCTGACCGCCGGACTCTTCCTCGCTCCCCTCGGCGCACAGCTCGACGACCAGGCAATGCGCCGCGCCCTCGCCATCGCCCAGGCCACGGCCGCCGAACCGGGGATGGCCCGCGACCTGCTCGCCGGCCGGCCCGACCCCGACGGGCCGGTGCAGGCCGCGGCGGAGCGCATCCGCCTCTCCACCGGCGCGAGCTATGTCGTGGTCGTGGACCTCCGCGGCATCCGCTACTCGCACACCACCCCGGCCGAGATCGGCAGACACGTCAGCACCGACCCCAGCGAGGCGCTCGCCGGGCGCGAATGGACGGGCATCGAGGAGGGCACGCTCGGACGCTCGGCGCGCGGGAAGGTCCCGCTGCGGGACGCCGAAGGCGCCATCGTCGGTGCGGTCTCCGTCGGCATCGCCTACGACAGTGTCCGGGCAC
>NZ_JBEXKU010000173.1:0-4057 GCF_040609575.1 Streptomyces sp. NPDC004647
GGGCGGGGAGCGTCCGCGCAGGGCCGCGGTGTCCTCCTTCGGCATCAGCGGCACCAACGCCCACGTCATCATCGAGGAGCCGCAGGACGAGCCGGTCGGTTCCGGCGACCCGGTGCCGGGCGACCGCCCCGTCCCGTGGGTGCTGTCCGCCGGCACGGCCGCCGCTCTCCGGGCGCAGGCAGAACGGTTGCGGGACCATATCGCCCACGACACCGCTGTGGACGCCGGCAGCGTCGGTCACGCCCTCGCCACCACCCGGGCCGCGCTCGACCACCGCGCGGTGGTCGTCGGCGCGAACAGGGATGAACTGCTCGCCGGCCTCGATGCGTTCGCACGCGGGGAAGCGACGGCCACCGTCCGCAGCGGGCACGCACGCCGACCCGGGAAGAACGCATTCCTCTTCTCCGGTCAGGGGAGTCAGCGCCTGGGTATGGGGCGTGAGTTGTATCGCGCGTTTGCGGTGTACGCGGCGGCGTTCGATGAGGTGTCTGCGGAGTTGGATGCGCATCTGGAGCGGCCGTTGCGGGAGGTTGTTTTCGCGGATGCGGATGGTCCGGATGCGGGTCTGCTGGATGAGACGCGGTATGCGCAGCCGGCGCTGTTTGCGGTGGAGGTGGCGCTGCACCGGTTGTTGGGGTCGTGGGGTGTGGTGCCGGATTTTCTGGTGGGCCATTCCATCGGTGAGCTGACCGCGGCGTATCTGGCGGGTGTGTGGTCGTTGCCGGATGCCTGCACCTTGGTGGCTGCGCGTGGCCGGCTGATGCAGGCGGCTCGTGGCGGTGGTGCGATGGCTGCTGTCCAGGCTTCGGAGGCGGAGGTGCTGGCGACGCTCGAGGGGCGTCGTGCTGTGGTGGCTGCGGTGAATGCGCCGGAGTCGACGGTGGTGTCGGGTGATGGTGCGGCGGTCGAGGAGATCGTCGAGGTGTGGCGTGCCCGGGGTCGTAGGACGACTCGGCTGCGGGTGAGCCATGCGTTCCATTCGGCGCATATGGATGATGTGCTGGAGGAGTTCCGGGAGGTTGCCGGGAGTCTGTCGTATGCCCCGGCCGGTATTCCGGTGGTGTCGAATGTGACGGGTGAGCTGGCGACGGATGAGCAGTTGACCTCGCCCGACTACTGGGTCCGGCACATCCGCGAAGCAGTCCGCTTCGCCGACGGCATCCGCACGCTGCGGGACGAGGGCGTGACGACCTGCATCGAGCTGGGCTTCGACGCCGTACTCACCCCTGCCGTCGCGGCCTCGCTCGACGACGACCAGGTGGCGGCCATCCCCGCCCTGCGCCGCGGCGAACAGGAGACGTCCGGTGTCCTCACCGCGCTCGCCGACGCCTATGTGCGCGGCCTGCCGGTCCACTGGGAAGCCGTGTTCGGGCCTGGGCAGCACCGGCGGGTGGAGCTGCCGACCTACCCGTTCGAGGGCGAGCGGTACTGGCTGGAGCCGTCGGGGCCGGTCGGCGACGCCACCAGGCTCGGCCTGGAGAGCACCGACGACCACCCGTTGCTCAGCGCCGCGGTGACGTCCGCGGACGGCGAAGGCATGGTGCTCACCGGTCGGCTGTCGCTGCGTACGCATCCGTGGCTGGCCGACCATGCCGTGAGCGGCACGGTGCTGCTGCCCGGTACGGCCTTCGTGGAACTGGCCCTGCAGGCCGGCCACCGGATCGGCTGCAGCGAACTCGACGAGCTCACCCTGGAATCGCCGCTGGTGCTACCGGAAAGCGGTGCGGTCCAGCTGCAGGTACTGGTGAGCGGCCTGGACGACTCCGGCCGCAGGACCGTGACCATCCACTCCCGCCCGCAGGAGCCGCAGGCCGAGCCGGACGGCGAGCCATGGGTCCGGCACGCCACCGGGTCGCTGGCGGTCGAGGCACCCACGGCCCAGGCCCCGGCTCCGGCGGCGCCCGGCGCGTGGCCGCCCGCCGGTGCCGTGCCGGTCGATGTCACCGGCGCCTACGAGCGGTTGGCGGACCTCGGCTACGGCTATGGCCCGGTGTTCCAGGGCCTGCAGGCGCTGTGGCGGGATGGCACGGACCTCTGTGCCGAGGTGCGGCTGCCGCAGGACACGGCGGCCGAGGCGGGCCGTTTTGGCCTGCACCCGGCGCTGCTGGACGCCGCGCTGCATGCGATGGTGCTGGGTTTCGCCGAACCCGCGGACGGGCCCGGCTCCGTGGCCACGCCCAGGATTCCGTTCGCCTTCACGGGCGTACGCCTGCACGCTGCCGGCGCCTCCGCATTGCGTGTACGGCTGTCGGTGACCGGGGCGAACTCCGCCGCTCTCACCCTCGCCGACGGCGCCGGCGAGCCCTTGGCGTCCGTGGAGTCGCTCTCGCTCCGGCCGCTGACCGCGGACGGGATCGCCACCACGGGCCGCCGGGCGGACCAGTCGCTGTTCGGCCTGGAATGGACTGCTCTCGACGGGGAGGTGCCGGCCGCACCGCTTGATGGCGCCGCGTCGTACGAGACGGCGTTCGTCGAGTGCGGTGCGGGCGGCGGCGACGTGCCCGCGCAGGTGCACGAAGCCACCCTGCGGGCGCTCACCCTGGTGGGGGAGCGGCTTGCTGACGAGGGGGTTTCGGGGGCGCCTTTGGTGGTGGTGACGCGGGGTGCGGTTGCCGCACTGCCGGGTGAGAGTGTTCGGGATCTGGCGGGGGCGGCGGTGTGGGGTCTGGTGCGTTCGGCACAGACCGAGCATCCGGGCCGGTTCGTGCTGGTGGATGCCGATGGTGCGGGCGAGGTGCCGGCGGGGCTGGTCTCCGCAGCGGTCGCTCAGGGCGAGACGCAACTCGCCGTGCGGGGCGGTCAGGTGTACGTACCACGGCTGGGCCGGGTGGCGGGATCGGGTGGTGGTGAGCTGCCGGTGTTCGGTGCCGGGGGCACGGTGCTGGTCACCGGGGCTACCGGGACGCTCGGTGGTCTGGTGGCGCGTCATCTGGTGACGGCGCACGGAGTGCGGCAGCTGCTGCTGGTGAGCCGCCGTGGCCCGGACGCGGAGGGTGCGGCAGAACTGGTGGCGGAGCTGTCGGCGCTGGGCGCCGAGGTGACCGTCGCCGCGTGTGATGTGGCGGACCGGGAGGCGTCGGCGGCGCTGCTGGATGCGGTGCCGCACGAGCATCCGTTGACGGGCGTGGTGCATACGGCTGGTGTGCT
The DNA here is from genome assembly GCF_040609575.1 of Streptomyces sp. NPDC004647. Classification (NCBI taxonomy): domain Bacteria; kingdom Bacillati; phylum Actinomycetota; class Actinomycetes; order Kitasatosporales; family Streptomycetaceae; genus Streptomyces; species Streptomyces sp. NPDC004647. Next base: position 3,148 of record NZ_JBEXKU010000173.1, read on the forward strand.
GGACGACGGCACGGTCGAGTCGTTGACCGCTGAGCAGCTCGAGGTGGTGTTGCGGCCGAAGGTGGATGCGGGCTGGCATCTGCACGAGCTGACGGCTGACAAGGGTCTGTCGGCGTTCGTGGTGTTCTCGTCGGTTGCGGGGACGCTGGGTACGGCGGGTCAGGCGAACTATGCGGCGGCGAATGCGTTTTTGGACGCGTTGGCGTTGCGGCGTCGTGCGGAGGGCCTGCCGGCGACGTCGTTGGCGTGGGGTCTGTGGGCCGAGGCCAGTGGAATGACCGGCAGCCTCACCGGCGCCGACCAGGCCCGTCTGCGCCGTGCCGGTATCTCCGCCCTGTCCACCGAGCAGGCGTTCGCCGCCTTCGACGCCGCACTCGCGAGCGCGGACCGCGCCGATCTGGTGGCGGCCCGGCTCGACGCGGCCGGACTCCGGTCCCGGGCAGCCGACGGCACACTGCCCGCCCTGTTCCGCACGCTGATCCGTGTTCCCGCGCGACGGCGGGCGACCGGAGTCGCAGAGGGCGGCTCGTGGGCCGACCGGCTGCGCGCCCTGCCCGAGCCCGAGCAGGAGCAGTCCCTGATCGGCCTGGTGCGGTCCCAGGTGGCGACCGTCCTCGGCCACACGCGCGCGGACGCGATTCCCTCGGAGCGGGCGTTCAGCGACCTGGGCTTCGACTCGCTGACCGCGGTCGAGCTGCGTAACCGGCTGAACGAGGCCACGGGCCTGCGGCTGCCCCCCTCGCTCCTCTTCGACCACCCGACGGTCGCCGCCCTCGCCGCTCACCTGCGCACCGAGCTGCTCGGTACCGCCGCGTCCGTGGGGTCGGTGTTGCCGGTGGTGGTGGGGGAGGACGAGCCGATTGCGATTGTGGGGATGGGTTGTCGTTTTCCGGGTGATGTGCGGGGTCCG
>NZ_JBEXKU010000174.1:0-4007 GCF_040609575.1 Streptomyces sp. NPDC004647
TTCCCCGGACAGGGTTCGCAGTGGGTGGGCATGGGAGCCCGGCTGCTGGACGAGTCACCGGTCTTCGCCGAGCGGATCGCCGAATGCGCCGCGGCTCTCGGCGCCTTCGTGGACTGGTCGCTGGAAGAGGTGCTGCGCGGGGCGGACGGCGCACCGTCACTGGAACGGGTCGATGTGGTGCAGCCCGCGTCCTTCGCCGTGATGGTCTCCCTCGCCGACCTCTGGCGTGCCCACGGTGTGGAGCCCTCGGCGGTCGTGGGCCACTCGCAAGGTGAGATCGCGGCGGCCGTCGTGTCCGGTGCGCTCTCGCTGGAGGACGGCGCCCGGGTGGTCGCGCTGCGCAGTCAGGCGATCGGCCGCATGCTGGCCGGCCGCGGCGGGATGATGTCGGTGCCGCTCCCGGTCGACGAGGTGGAGAGCCGGCTGGAGGACTGGCAGGGCCGGGTGTCGGTCGCCGCTGTCAACGGCCCGCACTCGGTCGTCGTCTCCGGCGAGCCCGGCGCGCTGGACGAACTGTCGGCCCTGCTGACGGCGGAAGAGGTACGGATCCGCCGCGTCGCGGTGGACTACGCCTCGCACTCCGCGCAGGTGGAGAACCTCCACGACGAACTCCTCGATGTCCTCGCGCCGGTCAGCCCGCGCGCCAGTGACGTCCCGTTCTTCTCCACGGTGACCGGCGACTGGCTGGACACCGAGCAGATGGACGCGGGCTACTGGTTCCGCAACCTGCGCCGGAGAGTGCGGTTCGCCGAAGCGGTCGGCGGCCTTCTCGCCGACGGACACCGCGTCTTCATCGAGGTCAGCTCGCATCCGGTACTCACCATGTCGGTACAGGACATGACCGAGGCGTACGGCGAACCGGCCGTCGCCACCGGCACGCTGCGACGCCGGCGCGGCGGCCTGTCGCGCTTCCTGCTCTCCGCGGCCGAGGTCTTCGTACGCGGGGTCGACGTCGACTGGGCCGGACTCTGGGCGGGCACGGATGTCCGGCGGATCGACCTGCCCACCTACGCCTTCCAGCACGAGCGCTTCTGGAACATCCCCGCCGTGATCGACCGGGTCGACGCGATCGATCCGCAGGACGCGGAGTTCTGGGCCTCCGTGGAGCGGGAGGACCTCTCCGCGCTGGCCTCGACGCTGCGTACGGACGAGAAGGCGGTGGCCGCCGTACTGCCGGCGCTTTCCGCCTGGCGCAAGTCCCGCAACGACCTCTCCACGGTCGACTCCTGGCGCTACCGGGTGACCTGGTCGCCGCTGGCGAGGGTCCCGCAGAAGTCCCTGACGGGCACCTGGCTCGTCGTCTCCGCCGCCGGCACCGACGACAGCGAGACCACCGGCCTGCTGGCCGGAGCGGGCGCCGAAGTGACCCGACTGGTCCTGGACGAGTCGTACACGGACCGCGTGGTCCTCGCCGAGCGGCTGGCCGGCATCGGCGCGGTCACCGGCATCGTCTCCACGCTTGCCGCGGCCGAAGAGCGCGGCGGGCGCCACCCGGGCCTCACCCTCGGCCTCGCGCTGACCGTCTCCCTGGTCCAGGCCCTCGGCGACGCCCGAGTGAACGCGCCCCTGTGGTTCCTCACCCAAGGCGCGGTCTCCACCGGCCGGTCCGACCCGCTGACGCACCCGGTGCAGGCCCAGGTCGCCGGGGTCGGCTGGACCACGGCACTGGAGTACCCGCAGCGCCGGGGCGGCGTCATCGACCTGCCGCCGACGCTGGACCAGCGGGCGGCCGGGCGCGTGGTGTCCGCCCTCGCGGGCGCGCTCGGCGACGAGGACCAGCTCGCCGTCCGCCCCTCCGGAGTCTTCACCCGCCGTATCGTCCGCGCGGGCAACGGTGGACAGGGCCGATCCCGTACCTGGACACCGCGCGGTACGACACTGGTCACCGGCGGCTCCGGAACCCTTGCCCCCGACCTCGCCCGCTGGCTCGCGGACCGGGGCGCCGGGCATGTGGTGCTCGCCAGCCGCCGGGGCATCGACGCCCCCGGCGCGGCCGAACTGGTCGCGGAACTGGCCGAGTCGGGCACCGAAGCCGCCGCCGTCGCCTGCGACGTGACCGACCGAGACGCCGTCGCCGCGCTCCTCGCGAACCTCAAGGCCGACGGCCGTACCGTACGGACGGTCATCCACACCGCCGCCGTCATCGAGCTGTGCACCCTGGCCGAGACCACGATGGAGTCCTTCTCCGACGTCGTGCACGCCAAGGTCACCGGCGCCCAGCACCTCGACGAACTGCTCGACCACGAGGAACTCGACGACTTCATCCTCTACTCGTCCACCGCCGGTATGTGGGGGAGCGGCCACCACGCGGCCTATGTCGCCGGCAACGCCTATCTCTCCGCGCTCGCCGTGAACCGCCGCGCCCGTGGCCTGCGTACCACCTCGGTGCACTGGGGCAAGTGGCCCGACGACATCGAGCGCGAGCTGGCCGACCCGCACCACATCCGCCGCAGCGGCCTCGAATACCTGGACCCGCAACTGGCGCTGAGCGGACTGGGCAAGGTCCTCGACGAGGACGAGACCGTCATCGGACTCACGGACATCGACTGGGACACGTACTACCCGGTCTTCACCGCCGGCCGCCCCACGCGCCTCTTCGACGAGGTACCCGAGGTCGCGCGCCTGCTCACCCCGGCCACCGGACAGGCCGGTGCCCGACCCGGGACGAGCGACCTCGCGGCGCGGCTGCACGACCTGTCGGGCCCCGAGCAGGAGCGTCTGCTGCTCACGCTGGTCCGCACCGAGGCGGCCGCCGTCCTGGGCCACGCCTCCGCCGAGTCCTTCCCCGAGCGGCGCGCCTTCCGCGACATCGGCTTCGACTCGGTGACCGCCGTGGACCTGCGCAACCGCATCGTCGCGGCCACGGGGCTGACGCTGCCGTCGACCATGGTCTTCGACTACCCCAACCCGGTCGCGCTGGCGGGCTTCCTGAAGTCCGCCGCCCTGGGCGGCGGCCAGGAACCGGCCGCGGCGGCGCGCACCGCGTCCGCCGCGAACGGGGACGACGACCCGATCGCCATCATCGGCATGAGCTGCCGCTACCCCGGCGGCGCCGGCTCACCGGAGGAACTGATCCGGCTCGCCCTGGACGGCGCGGACGTGATCTCCGAGTTCCCCGCCGACCGCGGCTGGGACGCCCAGGGGCTCTACGACCCCGACCCCGACCGGCAGGGCAGGACCTACTCCACCCAAGGCGGCTTCCTGCACGAGGCCGCGGAGTTCGACCCCGCCTTCTTCGGCATCTCACCGCGTGAAGCCGTGTCGATGGATCCGCAGCAGCGACTGCTGCTGGAGACCTCCTGGGAGGCCTTCGAGCGCGCCGGGATCGAGCTGGACTCCCTGCGGGGCAGCACGGCGGGCACCTTCATCGGTGCGAGCCACCAGGACTACTCGACGAGCGTGCGGAACGGCACCGAGGGCTCCGAGGTGCACATGGTCACCGGCACGGCGGCCAGCGTGCTGTCGGGCCGGGTGTCCTATCTGTACGGGTTCGAAGGCCCGGCCGTCACTGTCGACACCGCCTGCTCGTCCTCGCTGGTCGCCATGCATCTGGCCTGCCAGTCGCTGCGCAGCGGAGAAAGCTCGCTTGCGTTGGCCGGCGGCGCGGCCGTGATGGCCACCCCGCACGCCTTCGTGGGCTTCAGCAGGCAGCGGGCGCTCGCGCTCGACGGCCGCTGCAAGCCGTTCTCCGAGGCCGCCGACGGTATGACACTGGCGGAGGGCGTCGGCGTCGTCCTGATGGAGCGTCTGTCGGACGCCCGGCGCAACGGCCACCGCGTCCTCGCGGTGGTCCGCGGCTCGGCGATCAACCAGGACGGCGCGTCCAACGGACTCACCGCCCCCAACGGCCCCTCCCAGCAGCAGGTCATCCGCCAGGCTCTCGCCAACGCCGGACTCACCGGCGCCGAGGTGGACGCGGTGGAGGCGCACGGTACGGGCACGAAGCTCGGTGACCCGATCGAGGCACAGGCACTGCTGGCCACCTACGGCCAGGACCGGGACCCCGA
>NZ_JBEXKU010000175.1:0-3981 GCF_040609575.1 Streptomyces sp. NPDC004647
CCGACGCCCCCATCATCATCACCGACGCCCGCCACCGCGCCGACGCCAAGAGCGCCCTCATCACGCTCGTCGAGCACGCCCTCATGGCCCGGCTCAAGTAGGCGGCGGAGGACGGAAGTTGATCCTCTGGCGGGCTGTGTCGTTTGACACGGCCCGCCACTGTGTTCATAACGTTTCGACAGTGAATTCTGAGCGTCTCGGAACCCGACGCATTCGCTTCGCTTCGCTGTGCGCACGATCACCCTTCCATTTGCCGGACCTGGCGCTTTATGCCCCATTTATCTGGCCCTTGGGGCGGTCGGAACGGTCTTCGGAGGGTGTTTGGAATGCAAGCCCCTGACGTGCTGCAATTCCCTGAACTGCCGAGTATTAATGGTCCAGAAGATAGACGGCACACCGTAGGTGCCGACGCCGAGAGGTTGTTGGTCGAGTGAGGCGAAGCAAGACCGGCCCCGCGTCGCAACAGACGCGAGGCAACTTCACCCCGCCGCCGCGCGATGCGGCGTCGCCCGCCGATGTGCCCAGTGCCGCTCCCGCGAGCGGCAGCCGGCTCTCCCCCCGCAACTGGCGCGTGCCCACCCGGCTGAACGCGATCCTGCTCATACCGGTGCTCGTGGGACTCGTCTTCGGCGGCTTCCAGGTCAACAGCTCCATCCAGACCTGGAAAGAGGCGCAGGACGCCGAGAAGACCGCTCTGCTGGTGCGCGCCGCGGCCACGTACGGCCAGGCCCTGGTCAACGAGCGTGACCGGTCCGCCGTGCCGCTGCTGATGGGTGACCGTGACAGCAAGGTCGTCACCGAGCTCCGCGCCAAGACCGACGCGGCGAAGAGGGAATTCGACGCCCAGGTCGCGGAGATGCCGGACCAGCCGGGCCTCGAGCGGCGTCTGAAGATCTTCCAGGACGTCGAGCCGAAGCTCCAGGACCTCCGCGACGGCGCCTACACCTCGGCCCTGCCGGGCGTGAAGACCGAAGAGGGCTACGTCCAGGTCCAGCACCCGCTCATGGAGTTCGCCAACGAACTGGGCCTCGGCACCGGCAACATCACCAGCTACGGCCGTACGGTCTACGCGGTCTCCCTGGCCAAGGCCGCCGAGTCACTGCAGCGCTCCATCGGCATGCACCTGCTGGTCAAGCCCGGTCCGGGCGCTAAGGACCGCGGCACCCAGGTCACCGCTTTCACCTCGTACGCCTACCTGGAGAACATCGCCCTCGGCGAGTACGTCTCCGGTGGCACCGCCGAGGACCAGGTGCGCCTGAAGAAGGTGCTCCTGGCGGCCCAGGCCGAGGGCAAGAAGAAGGTCGCCGCGGCCGAGCAGCGGGCCGACGCCGCCGGCGTGCCGTTCGTGCCGCCGCCGCCGCTGAAGGACATGATCACGGCTATCGGCCGGGGCACCCCCGCCGACGACCTCAAGCCGAAGGGCATCACGCCCGAGACCTGGTTCGCCTCCTCGACCGGCAAGTTCGACGCCTACCGCTCGATCGAGAAGGACCTCGTCGACAAGGCCGTGAACGAGGCCTCGCAGATCTCCGACGACGCCCGCCAGGACGCGATCGTCAACGGCGCCATCGTGCTCCTCGCCCTGTTCACCGCCTTCATCATCGCGGGCCTGATGGCCCGCGCGATGAGCAACAGCATGCGCCAGCTGCGCAACGCGGCCTTCGATGTCGCAGAGCAGCGGCTGCCGCTGCTGGTCGACCAGCTGTCGCGTACGGACCCGGGCCGCGTGGACACCCGCGTGCACCCGATCCCGATCACCAGCCAGGACGAGATCGGCGAGGTCGCCCGCGCCTTCGACCAGGTGCACCGCGAGGCGGTCCGGCTCGCCGCCGAGCAGGCGCTGCTGCGAGGCAACGTCAACGCGATCTTCACCAACCTCTCGAGCCGTAACCAGGGACTCATCGAAGGCCAGCTCAGCCTGATCACCGAGCTGGAGAACAACGAGGCGGACCCGGACCAGCTGGAGAACCTCTTCCGGCTGGACCACCTGGCGACCCGTATGCGCCGCAACGGCGAGAACCTCCTGATTCTCGCGGGCGAGGAGCCCGGCCACCGCTGGAACCAGCCGGTGCCGCTGGTGGACGTGCTCCGCGCCGCCTCCTCCGAGGTGGAGAACTACGAGCGCATCGAGCTCACCGGCGTCCCGGAGAGCGAGATTCACGGCACCGCCGTGACCGACCTCGTCCATCTGCTCTCCGAGCTGCTGGAGAACGCCACGTCGTTCTCCTCGCCGCAGACGAAGGTGCGGGTCACCGCGACCCGGCTGCCGGACGGCCGTGTCATGGTCGAGATCCACGACAAGGGCATCGGCCTCACCGCCGAGGACTTCGCGGACATCAACCACAAGCTGGCCAACCCGCCGACCGTGGACGCCGCGATCTCGCAGCGCATGGGCCTGTTCGTGGTCGGCCGGCTGGCCGAACGGCACGGCATCCGCGTCCAGCTCCGCCCCTCGGGCGAGCAGGCCGGTACGACGTCGCTGGTCATGCTCCCGGACGCGATCACCCACGGTGGTGGCGGAGAGGTGCCCCAGGAAGACTTCACGGTCTCCCGGATCGTGCCCGAGCAGCCCGCGCCGTTCAACAGCGGATTCGACGGCGCACCGCAGACCCCGATGCGGACGGCGGCGGAGCTCGGCTTCGACGACGCCCGCTACGGCGTACCGGACGACGCCCGCGAGCTGGACCCGCTGGGCCGCTCGCTGATGCGCGAGGAGCTACGGGCGCAGCTGGGGGCCCAGACGGCCGAGGAGCCCACCGGGTTCCGCGACCGGGACCGGACCGAGCAGTCCGGGTACCAGGACGCGGAGCAGGGCTACGACACCGCCGAGTACCCTCAGGCCGCCTATCCGGAATCCGGGTACCAGGACGCCGGCTACCAGGACACCGGCTACCGGGACTCCGGCTATCCCGAAGTGGCCTACGGTGATCCCGCGGGCGACGACCAGCAGGCGTACACCCAGTACGGCAGCCGTACCCAGCAGGACGAGTGGACTGCGCCCGCTTCCTACGAGAGCCGGTACGAGCCCGAATACGGAGCCGAATCGGAATCTCAGGGCAGTCCCGCGGAAGCACAGGACCGCGTAGGCTTCGAGCGTCCGGGCCCCTCTCCGAGTGGTGCCAATTCCGTGACCGGCGCCGGCCTGCCGCGCCGCGACAAGGGATGGCAGCAGCCCGAGGAGCCGGAGCGGACTCAGCAGGTCGCCGAGGTTCAGCAGGAGAACGGCAGCGACTGGCGGTCGAAGAACGACGACCGCTGGCAGCGTGCCGAGCAGCTCCGGGAGCCGAAGGCCGGCGGAGTCACTCCGTCCGGACTCCCCCGGCGGGTGCCGAAGGCCAACCTGGTCGAAGGCACCGCAGAGCAGACCCCGCAGGGCGGCCCCCAGGTCTCCCGAGCCCCTGAGGACATCCGCGGCAGGTTGAGCAACCTGCGGCGGGGCGTCCAGCAGGGGCGCAACGCAGGGATGGACACAAACGGCCAGGGCTTCGGTCCCGGCGGCAGCACCTACGATCAGGAGCGTTAGTGTGAGCCCGATGAGCCAGGCGGCGCAGAACCTGAACTGGTTGATCACCAACTTCGTGGACAACACCCCGGGGGTGTCCCACACGGTGGTGGTCTCCGCCGACGGACTCCTTCTGGCGATGTCCGAAGGGTTCCCGCGCGACCGCGCCGATCAGCTTGCGGCCGTGGCCTCCGGCCTGACGTCGCTGACGGCCGGCGCCTCCCGCATTTTCGAAGGCGGTTCGGTCAATCAGACCGTCGTGGAGATGGAACGTGGTTTCCTCTTCATCATGTCCGTCTCCGACGGTTCCTCGCTGGCCGTACTCGCCCACCCCGACTGCGACATCGGCCTTGTGGGCTACGAGATGGCTCTCCTGGTCGACCGAGCGGGCAGCGTCCTCACCCCGGACCTGCGCGCGGAACTCCAAGGCAGCCTTCTCAACTAACAGACAGTGCAGTGCGTTTCGCGGCCCCCCCCCC
>NZ_JBEXKU010000176.1:0-3798 GCF_040609575.1 Streptomyces sp. NPDC004647
ACCCGGACGGCCGTGGCCGGTGCGTGGAGGCCGCGTACGAGGCCTTCCTTGAAGCTGAGCAGAGCGGGACGGTCGAGTTCGTAGATCAGCACGTCGGGGGACCACTCAAGGCGGAAGGCACGCGAGTCCATACCGACGGCGACGAAGACGAACTGCCGCACCCCGTCGGCATTGAGCCGCAGCAGCTGATCGTCCAGGAAACGGGTCCGCACCGCGAGCCGGGGTGTGGTGTCGCGGCTTGCTGCCGACGCGGTTGGTGCCGGAAGCCGGGGAGGAGTAAGACGTTCTGCATCCCCAACGTGCCGCCCGCAGGCACGCCCCTCACTACCTACATCACGACATGGGCCAACGAGATTGATGATATGGCCGGTCCCGAGGCTGCCGCTCTTCAAGCACGCGGCCTCCAGATCGACCCCCAGTGCACTGAAGCCAGTTGAAAGCGTTCTCCGCGCTCAGCATGTCTCATGAGACATGCTGCTTGACGCTGGCTGCGTGATTGACCTGGAGCTCGACGCTGCCGGCGATGGCCAAGGGAGACAAGATGGGGTAGCGCTGACTTGAGACGTCTCGGTGTGCCGCGGGCGGATACGCGTCAGCGGCGGCAATCATGGCGCCATGGAGAATGTATCGAACCCATCAGAATGGTGGCTGATCGGGACAAACTTTGCTGTTGCTGGCGGGACTTTACTCGTGGCAACCGTGGCCGCGTTGGTCGCCATTCGTGATGGCCGTCACCGGGATGCCGAGCGTCGAGACCGGGAGTCAGCACAGGCCCGGCTGGTTACCTGCATCCTGGCGTATCCGGATGTCAAGATCACGAATCACAGCGGCCTCCCCCTCCTGGATGCTCAGACCATCGGGCTTTTCGAGCCAGAAGCACGCACCTTCCACGCGGTCGAAAGCGAGCGCAGCGGAACGATCAACGCTCACGATCACTGGCCTTGGCCCATTCCCCCTGAGATCCGCTCCAAGTTGGATGTCCCTGCTCGTGAATCCCTGGTGCCGTCCATTCGTTTCATGGATGCCTCCGGGGTTGAATGGGAACGCCAAGGCGATCTTCCTCCAAGGCAACGGACGGCGGCGCCCAAGAAGCGCGGGTGACAGGCGAGGTCGTTCAAGAGTCCAAGATCATCCCGTGGCCGGTTTCTGGCGAGGGCCTAGCGGCGTTGGTGAGGACCCCGAGGCCGGATAGGCGTGACGGTGGTGGAGACGTCCTTGTCGACCTGTTGCCGGAGGGCTTCGTTGTCATGGAAGAGGGCGGCGATCGCGGTGTGGGCGGCCTTGAGCTTGTTTTCCAGCAGCGTGCACTCCTGGGTCTTCGCGGTCAGGCGCCTCTTGAGGTCGGCGATGGTCGCATCGCGCTTGGCCTCGCCGGGGGGTGGTCTTGCCGTGGGCGGCGATGCGCGCGTCCCATTCGGCCAGGATGGGGGAGGTAGCGAGCGGGCCGCGGCGTGCCCGGCCTCTCCGTGCTGGCCGACGATGACACGCCGCGCTCGAGGACAGCCGTGCCACCGAAGCCGACGGGCCGAGCCACGCCCGTACCACGTGGCCCGCTCAAGCGCCCCGCTGAGGGACGGTCACCCCTCACTGGGCACGGTTTGGGGGGTTGTGGTGTTATGTGCTGGTCTTTGTACGGTCTTTCCTGCCGGGCCGGGATGGCCCCGTGACCTGGCACGTCCCGCTCGTCGTGCGGGCAGGCGGGCATGGTCGTCAGCGCACTGCCTTTGGCCACGCGACTGCTACCCTAAGAGCCCTTGGGCTGTTACGCGGCCTGGCGAACCTTCGCCTCCCGGCATCGGGTGAAGTGCCGTCGCCAAAGCGGGCACTGGTCTGGCAGTACGTACTTGAACTGCGTATGCACCCTTCGACGCTGGGCCGGGCAGTGCGAAAGGTGTCTCTGTGACTGCTTCTCTGGGCACGATCCGCGCGCGGATGCGCGCTCGGCTGACCAACGAAACCCACGCGCAGGCCCGGCAGGAGCTGCACGGACCCGACGGAGTTCCCGACGCTGCCCGCCCCGAACAGGCCGCGCTCGAAGCCGCCGTCCTGAGCGAACTGCACGACGCGCACGACTACGAGTACGGGCACAGTCCCCTCGACGGTGCCATCTACGGCATCACCCGCGTCCGGCCGACTCCCGATGGCCTGACCCTGGAGCTGGACGAAGGAAAGTGGGAGGCGGCTCTGGACGTGCTGCTTCCCGTTGACGAGCCCGAACTCGACATCGAAGGGCTGACAATCGCTGGCGTCCCGGGCCTTCGTGTCCGGCTCGCCCCGAAGAGCCGCCACAGGGGCAGGTTCGAGTTGTTCCGGCCCGGTGATGATGCCGCGATCACCATCCAGGTTCCCGGCGATGAGGCGGAGGAGGCCCTGGAGTGGGTCGCGCGGATCGGCGAGGAAGGCGATCCCATGCACCGGGCCCCGCAGTGGACGGCTGCCGAACGCGAGCAGCTGACCGCCTACGAACGGTGGCTCGGAGACCCCCTGCCTCGCAGCCGCGTTCTACGCCGCCTACTGGCCTTCCGAGACTATCCGCGAGCCAGCGTGATCAGTCCCGACGACGAGGTGCCGACGGAAACAGACTTCCAGCAGATCCTCGCCGCCCGGCGCTCGCCCACGCATCGCACCTCGATGCGCACGGGCCTTCCGCCGCGGAACTTCCTGTCGGCGGAGCAGCCACTGCTGGTTGCCGTTGTCAGCGTCCGCTCAGGGCCGCCGGGTGGCCAGGGCCGAACAAGCGTTGCCACAGGGCTGGCCCGGGCTCTGTCCGAACACGGAAGACAGGTGATGCTCGTCGACGGCGCGGCGCAAGGAGACGCCTCGGCGCTGCTCAGGGACACTCCGGCAGTACAGGTCATACGTGCTCACGGCCAGAGCGATCTGGTTCCCGAACAGCTGCGGAAGCGGGCCAGCCGGGCCGGCGCGGAGGTCGTATTTCTCGATGGCAGTCCCTTCGACCAGGACCTGATCGCCACCGTGGCGGATCGCTGGATCGGAGTCACGAATCTGTGGCACCGCCCCACAACCAGCTCCACCGTGACCTTGATCGCGGAAGACCCCAAGGGCCGTGCTCTGCAGCCCGACTGGCACAAACGATGGCTGAACGTGATGCGCGCGCACGACTGGCAAGTGCGCTGGCGCATCGCACCCAGCGTCGACTTCGAGCAGCAGTTCGCTCCCTACACCGGGCCGTGCGCGGGCATCGTCCTGCTCGGCGAGCGCAACGGACAGCCAGGGGCCCGAGCGGAGGACTACCTCGTCGGCGTGAAGACCGACCTGCCCGTCGCCGCACCCGCGGTGCCCTACCTCCCCGGCACCAGCCGGTTGAGCCGAGCAGAGCGCACCACGTACGCGCACCTGGCCGCCACTCTGTTCGACTAGCTCCGGCGCGCGGCGGAACCGGGTCCGACCTCCGGGTCCGCCGCCCCGCACCGAGACACTGGCCCTCATCCCGCGGCGGAGCGCGCATGGCCGGGTTGTCGGGACTCCCGCGAGTTCCTTCTGAACCGGCTGTTCAGGCCCGCGCCTGGCAGATCCTCGCCGACCGCTACTCCACGACGGTGGACGCGCTGCGTAAAGGTGATCCGCTGCCCTGCGCCAACATTGGGGGGCACGCGCTGCGTGGTGGCTATCCCCACCGGCAGATGATCCAGGTCGCTGACTTGATCGTCCTGCCGACCGCTTGAACTCCGCCCCGTACGGCCCGCCCCCGGCCCGCGCCAGGCGCGGGCCGTACGGGGTTGCCCGGTGTGGCGCTCGTCCTGGTGGGTCCCCGAGGGGGTTTCAGGTCCGGGGGTT
>NZ_JBEXKU010000177.1:0-3759 GCF_040609575.1 Streptomyces sp. NPDC004647
CTCGCCGCGCTCGTCGTCCTGCCGGTGCCCTTCCTGCGCAGTGTCGGATACGCGGGCCTGCTCATCCCCCTCGTCAGCGTCGCCGTTGCCCTCACACTGCTGCCCGTGCTGCTGTACGCGTGGGGCGACAAGCTCGACCGGCCGCGTCGGCAGCACCGCCCGGACAGCCGGATGTGGAGCAAGGTCGCCACACTCACCACCCGCCGTCCCGCGCTGTGCGCGATCCTCAGCGGCGCGCTGCTGCTCGCGCTGGCCGCGCCCGTGCTCGCCCTGCGGCTCGGGCAGCCGGAGACCGCGACGCTCGCCCAGGGCGGCCGACCCGCCAAGGCCTTCGAGCAGATCGTCGACGCGGGCTTCGGCGAGGGCATCGCGCGCCCCGTCGAGGTACTTGTCGACGCGAGCCGCACCGACGCGATGAACGAGGAGCTCGCCGGCGTCGACGGCGTCGCGGGCAGCGTCGCCCCCGCGGGCTGGGCGCGCGACGGCAGCCAGATCGTCGATGTGTGGACCACCGATGACCCGTCGAGCAGCAGCGGCCGCGACGCGGTGTCCACCGTGGCGGACACCGCACGGGAGACCCCGGGCGCACTCGCCGGCGGCGGTCCCGCGCAGGACGCCGACTTCATCGACGCGGTCTACGGATCGCTCGGCCTCATCGTGCTCTTCGTCGCCCTGATCACCTTCATCGTCCTGGCACGCACGCTGCGTTCGGTGGTGCTCCCGCTGAAGGCGCTGCTGCTCAACGCGCTCTCCACCTGCGCGGCGTACGGCGTGGTTGTCCTCATCTGGCAGAAGGGCTACGGCAGCGAGGCGCTGTTCGACACCCCGGCCATCGGAGCGGTGACCATCTGGATTCCCATGGCGGTCTTCGCGTTCCTCTTCGGACTGTCCATGGACTACGAGGTGTTCATCCTGCACCGCATCCGGGAGACCCACCTCGGCCTGACCGCCAAGGGGGAGCGGAACACCGTGGTGCCGTCCGTCGTGACCGGCATCAGCCGCACCGGACGGCTCGTCACCTCCGCGGCCCTCATCCTCTTCCTGGCTTTCACCGCGCTGGCCAGCATCCCGATCACCGATGTAAAGGTGTTCGCCACCGCACTGGCGGCGGGCATCATCATCGACGCCACCGTGGTCCGGGGCTTCCTCACCCCGGCATTGGTCACCCTCTTGGGACGGTCCAACTGGTGGTTCCCCCGCTCCTTGAGCCGGTTGCTTGCAGTCCCCGGACAGGCATCCGGCTCAAGGTCCGGACCCGCCTCCGACGAGGCGGCCTCCGGCCGCGAGCACTTCCCCGAGGAGCAGCCTCCCGCGGCCCAGACCCCCGAGGCGCGGCAGCAGGTCCGCGTCTGACCGCAGGGCCACCGAGCTTCGGCGCGGTGGTTATGCGTCCCTTTCTCTCGCCTTCATCGGCATACGACAAGGTGGTGGAGCGGACGCGGAGCCACTGCGACGTCCGGGACTCGACGACTGCGAAGGGAACCGACAGTGAGCTCTTTCCAAACTGGCGGCAGGCCGGGCGGGTTGGGGCACCCTGGCTGATGTGAACGATGAAGCTCCTGGTAGACGGGTTCTCGACCAAGATCACCCGTGTCCGCCAGGAGCTTCGCGTGCTTGTCTACCCGTCGGCGATCGATCTGTCCACCGCGCACCTGCGCCACCTCACCCGCCAACTGTCCGCGCATCGCCGGGAGATCGGGACCCGCTGGCGGCGCCTCACACCTGGGCGACAAGCACTGCTGGCTCTGGCCCACCTGCGGTGCGGCAACACCTACGCCCAGCTCGCCGCCGGGTTCGGCGTCGGGATCGCGACCGTCTACCGATACATACGTGAGGCGATCGAGGTACTGGCCGCGCTCGCTCCCAGCCTTGCCGAGGCCATGCAGACCTTGAGCGGCCTGGCGTTCGTGATCCTCGACGGGACACTGCTTCCGATCGACCGGATTGCCGCCGACACCCCGTACTACTCCGGGAAGCACAAGCGGCACGGGATGAACGTCGGTCCTCACCGACCCCTTCGGGCGCCTGTTGTGGGCCTCGCCCGCGCTGCCCGGCTCAACTCACGATCTCACCGCCGCCCGGACCCACGGGATCGTTGACGCGCTCACCAGGACCGGACTCAAGTGCTGGGCCGACAAGGCGTACCAGGGCGCCGGCGGCCCCATCCGGGTTCCCTTCCGCGGCCGGCGGATCAAGCAATGGCAGCGCCGACACAACAGCACGCACGCCAAGATCCGCTGCCTCGGCGAGCAGGCCATGGCCACCCTGAAGGGCTGGCGTCTCCTGCGAAAGATCCGCTGCAGCACCAACCGCATCACCGACATCGTCAAGGCCGTCCTCGTCCTTCACCACGCATCAACGTGAGGTTGGAAAAGGCTCATGGAACACGGCTGTGGCCCAGCCAGGGTTGCGGCTGCTCTCGGGCGCCATCAGTACCTGTTTCCGATTGCCGGTTCTGAGTAGCCTTGGGCTCTACGCTGGCGTGGTGTCCGAGGACACCGGACGGGCCGGGGAGAGGACTGTCGGGCTTGTGGCGTCCGGCTGAGGTCGGGTATGCGGCTCGAGGGCTCGGTCAACTGGTGGGCCCCGGCGCCCCTGCGGCGCTGGCACGCTCGCCACGGCTTCACCGACTGACATCCAGGAGAGGACGCACCCATGCCCGACGAGTACGCAGCCCACCGCCACACCGTGGGCGGCATCAGCCTCACCGACATGGGCGAGGGGCCGGTGACGCTGTTCGTGCACGGCGTCTTCACCAACGGGCGGCTGTGGCGCAACGCCGTCCGCCTGCTCTCCGACCACCGCCGCTGCATCTGCGTCGACATCCCCGGCCACGGGCACACCCCGCCGATAGGGGAGCCCTCGGTGTGGGGGCTCGCGGACGCAGTCGACACGGTGATCCGGGAGCTGGACCTGCGCGAGATCCACCTGGTCGGCAACGACACCGGCGGTGCGGTCGCGCAGGTGGTACTCGCGCGAAACGTCGACCGGTTCGCGTCCTTCACACTGACCAACTGCGACACCGAGGGCAACTTCCCACCGCCGATGTTCAAACCCGCCGTGTGGGCGGCCAAGGCCCGGCTGCTGCGGGCAGCGGGTCCATTCGCCCGGGTCCCATTCCTTGCCAAGCAGCTCTACCGCACCGGCTACCAGAAGCCCATGTCCCTCCCGGACGACGTGGTCACCGACTACCTCCGGCCGATCTTCGGCAACCGTGCGGGGACCCTGTTCATGGAGCGGCTGCTGGCATCCATGGCGCCGGACCAGCTCTCCGATATCCGAAAACAGCTCAGCACGTGCGAGGTCCCCACGCTGCTCGTGTGGGGCACCGGTGACTTCTTCTTCAAGCTCGAGTGGGCGCGTTGGCTGCAGCGCCTGATCCCGGGGGCCACCGACATCGTCGAGGTGCCCGGCGGTCGTCTGTTCTATGTGGACGAACGAGCCGAGGAACTCGTCGCAGCGCTGGAGAACCACTGGAAGTGAAGGCCTTTTGGAACGTGGGACGACCAGGGCTTGGCGGCAGCCTCGGGATTAGGTGAGTGCGCCGACGCGGGTGGCGAAGGACCGTACGCCGGGGAGGGTGCGGTCGTGCCGCATCAGGCCGGCGGCCATGGTCCGTACGGAGCTGCGGCGGACTTCCTGGGGTGCGGCCTGCTCGGCGGCCAGCTTGTGGACGGGGTTGAGAACTGACCGTTGACCGCTTCAGTGCCTTGGCCCCGACGGCGGTGGCGACCTAGCACAGTTCCTTGTCGTTGCTGC
>NZ_JBEXKU010000178.1:0-3657 GCF_040609575.1 Streptomyces sp. NPDC004647
GGCCGACTCCTCGACGGACTCGTGCCCGATCATCGTCTCGCTCACTCGGCGTCTCTCCTTGATCAGCAGATCCGCCGTTGATTAGACACTCCCCCCTGACCCAGGGTGAGATTATGTTATGAAGCACTCGCTGAGAACCCTGTCCTATGTGGTGAGACGGACGTAGCGCTTGTAGCGGGTCCGTCCACGGAATTGGGCGACTGCGGCTCAGCCACCTCGACGGGCTCAGGTTCAGTCTTGTTGTTGCTGGTCATCGGCGCATTGATCAGGAGTTACACCGTGCTTTCCGTTGACAGACCCGTCCTCGCATGACACCGACGGTACGCGCCGTACGTCTCGCACGTTACGTACGTACTGCATCGAAGGATGTAGTGGGCTTTCGTCGCTGCGGACGAAGAATCCGGCCCCGAGCGCCCCGACCATGGTGGGAAAGCGAGCATCACGGGCGGGAGTTGGGGTGGCAGAGGTAGTGGGGACGCGGGCGGTCGTGGTGGCAGAGGGGGTTACCGGGAGCGCAGGCGGCGGGGCGCGGGCGCGCCTGCCGTTGCTGGATGTGCTGCGTGGGGTGGCGATTCTCGGGACGTTGATGAGCAACGTCTGGATCTTCACCGGGCCGGGAGCCGAGTGGGGCGTCCTCAGCGGGAACGCCGGAACCTCGGCGGGGGCCGACTCCTCGTCCCTGGCCGGGGTGGCGGAGACGGTCTTCCGGTCCCTCGCGAACGGCAAGTTCCTGTCGATGCTGACGATTCTCTTCGGGGTCGGGCTGGCCATTCAGTTCCGGTCGGCCGCCAAGCGCGGGCAGTCGTGGCCGGGCCGGTACAAGTGGCGGGTGCTGTTCCTCTTCGCCGAGGGGACCGTGCACTTCGTACTCGTCTTCGCCTGGGATGTGCTGATGGGGTACGCGGTGGTCGCTTTGCTGGTGGCCTGGCTGCTCACGCGTTCCGCGCGGGCCCAGCGCATTACGTGGATCGCCATGGGCGGACTCCACTTGGTGGCGATGACGCTGCTCACGGCTGCCATGCTGCTCGCCTCGGGCGGCGAGACGGGTGGCGGCCCCGACACCGATGCCGTGGCGCTGTACGCCGAGGGGGGTTACGCGGAGCAGGTCGCCTTCCGGCTGTCGCATGCCGTGGTGCTGCGCACGGAACCGGTGCTCTCCTTCGGGCTGTTGGTGTTCCTGTTCCTGCTCGGCGTACGGCTCTTCAGGGCCGGGGCCTTTCAGGGCGATGCAGCGGGGCGGCGCATTCGGCGTCGGCTGGCCGGATGGGGACTGGGGATCGGCCTGCCCCTCAACGCCTTTGCCGTGCTGGGCGGTTCGGGCTTCTTCCTCCTGGAGCGGTACGGTGCAGCGCCGGTGCTGGCGATCGGCTACCTCGGCCTCATCGGCATGATGATGGACCGGCTCCGCCACCCGGGCCCACTGACCTCCGCCCTTACCTCCGTCGGCCGTACGGCCCTGTCCTGCTACGTACTGCAGAACGTGCTCGCCATGCTGGCCTCCTACGGCATCGGCCTTGGCCTGGCGTCCCGTTGGGCGGACAGCGGCCCGTGGTGGGTGATGGGTCTGTGGGCGGCGATCTGCCTGGTGCTGGTGATGGGGGCGAGCCTGTGGCTGCGGCGGTTTGAGCACGGGCCGCTGGAATCGGTGCAGAAGCGGCTGCTACGGCGCTGAGTCCAGCGGCCCGTGTCGGCCGCGGACCTCAGAGGACGCCGGCGAGCGGTCGGGCACTGAGAGGACCTTTCCGGGCTCGGTGTGGACGGCGTGGACCGTTCAGCGGCCCGAGGCAGTGGGCAGGCGCATGGTCGGGCTGGTCTTCCGCTTCGACCCGGTTCGTCACCGAGCGCTGTGTCAGCCGCATTCGGGGGCATCCTCCGGGCGCATGTTCCATGGTTCGGACGTCACGAGGCGGACTCCCTTCGGCGGCTCCTCCCAGTCCCGGGAACGGGACACGATCCCCCCGCTGCTGCGCAGCCAGACCCTGCCCTCCGGATCCATGAACTCCAGTTGAAGTCCGGAGAGGTCTTCCTCCGTCAACCGCGGGGACCGCTGCTCCCGGGACATGGAAGACAGCAGAAGCCCAGTGGAAATGTCGAACTGTTTGCAAGGGCGCAGGGCTTCGAGATCCCACCACACAGCGGGGTCCCGCAGGACGAAACGCATGTTCATCACGCGGGTGCTGCCGTTGGTGACGGTCACGATGGAATGGATCCGGTAGAAGTCGACGTGCTTGGCGTAGGTCTGCTCTTGCTCCTCGCTGGCACGCTGCTCGGCCCTGATGCCGAGGACCAGCCCGCCGAGCGCCGCGACCACGGTGACGATCGCGACCAGAGCTCTTCCGGCCCGGACAGCGGTGGGTTCGGATGGTTCGGAGGGAGACGCACCACGCTCCTCCGGAGGAACGCTCGTCGGAGTCCGTGGAGCAGGCGGTTCAGCAGAAGCCGGGCCGCCGTTCTCCGAGCGGGTGCCCTCTTGTCCCCCGAGCCCAGTCATGCTTCATGGATGTCCAGTGGACAGAGCACTATGCCTGTACGGCCTGGCGCCCGCCGCGCACACGGCCGCGCGGTGCACGGACCGGAACATCGCTGGCGCCTTCACGGATTGCCAGAGGCCGGTCGGGCCTTGGCGCCCGATCGTGCGGACATGCCCTGCTCCTGGAGGACGGCATCGGCACGGCCGCCCGCCCCGTGGCCGCGATGACAGCGCTCCTGCTCACTTTCGGCGCGGTCAACGCCTACCTTGCGGGAGGCGCACGCCTCGGCGTGGCCCTAAGTCAGGCAGGCACCATGCCCCGGCGCCTGGTGACCGGCCCGGCCGCGGCAGGGAACAATCCCGGCCGCAGTCTCACGGTCCTCATGGCCGCCTCCACCGCTATCACGCTGGCCTCGGCGCTCGGCATGATTGGCCTGGACACCCTCCTGCGGGCCACCTCGGCATGTCTGATCGCCGTCACCCTGGCGGGTGCCTCGACGGTCCTGCTGCCCCGTCGACGCGCTCTGTGGTACGGCGCCCTCCTCAGCAGCGCGGTGATGAGTGCCGTCCTCGTCTTCTGCGGGTTGTTCCTCCCCGTGCCCGCCGCTCTGGCCGTCGCCGCCTCTACCTTCCAAACCGTCCGCGCGGCCCGCACACCGCCCTCACCGCCAGTACCTCCTGCCTTGAAAGGGAGACATCCTGAGTACGACCAGCCCGCGGAGAAGAGCTGCCATGTTCGTCGGCACCGCTGACGACCCCCGGGTCGGTGCTCCCTCGACCGGCGAAGAGCGCGGCATGCTCATCGGGTTCCTCACGGCCCAGCGGGCGACGCTGAAGTTGAAGTGCGCCGCTCTGGAGGCGGAGTTGTCCAGGCAATCCGTCGAGCCGTCCGCACTCTCGCTGCTCGGTCTCGGGCGTGGCGCGGGACACTGACGACTCCGGTGAGTCCGGAAGCACCCGACCAGCAACGCGGTGGCGTTGAGCGCTGTAGCACCCCAGCTCACCGCGCTCACCGACGCCGAGCGCGGCCTGCTGGTCGAGTGGATGCGGCGCGCCACCACGTCGGACTAGCGACTGACCGCGATGGTAAAAATTTCCGTTAGCGAGTTGACGTCAGCGCCGGGGCGCGGCCCCGGTCGAAGAGGGCCGCCGCCGCTGGCAGGCCCGGTACGACGCAGCCCGCAAGC
>NZ_JBEXKU010000179.1:0-3651 GCF_040609575.1 Streptomyces sp. NPDC004647
GCAGCTGGACGGGTTCGGTGTCGCCGTCACTGTGGTGGTGGTCGTCCCCTGGTTCACGGTGACCGCTACGGTGCCGGTCGATGCCGTGAAGCACGAGGCGCCGTTGTAGGTGGCGGTGATGGTCCCGGAGGACAGGGTCGTACTGGTGAAGCAGGCCTGTCCGCTGCCGTTGAGCGGCACCGTCTGGTTGAGTCCGCCGGGCCCGGTGAAGGTGACCGTTCCGGTGGGTGTGCCGGATCCTGGCGGGTTGGCGACCACGGTGGCGCACACGGTCACCGACTGTCCGCAGCTGGACGGGTTCGGCGTCGCCGTCACCGTGGTGGTGGTCGACGCCTGGTTCACGGTGACCGCTACGGTGCCGGCCGACGCGGCGAAGCAGGGCCCTTCGCCGTTGTAGGTGGCGGTGACGGTCCCGGTGACCAGGGACGTGGTCGTGACGCAGGCCTGTCCGCTGCCGTTGACCGGCACCGTCTGGATCAGCCCACCAGGCCCGGTGAAGGTCACCGTCCCGGTCGGAGTCCCGGACCCGGGCGGGTTGGTGGTGACGGTGGCGCACACCGTGACCGCCTGTCCGCAGACGGAGGGGTTGGGTGTTGCGGTGACCGAGGTCGTCGTGGACGCCTCGTTGACTGCGACGACCACCGTGCCGACAGAGCCGGCAAAGCAGGTGTCCTCACCGTTGTAGGTGGCGGTGACGGTTCCGGTGGAGAGTGTGGTGACGGTGGTGCAGGCCTGTCCGCTGCCGTTGAGCGGGACGGTTTGGTTGGGTCCGCCGAGGCCGCTGAAGGTGACGGTTCCGGTGGGTGTGCCGGATCCTGGCGGGTTGGTGGTGACGGTGGCGCACACCGTGACCGCCTGTCCGCAGACGGAGGGGTTGGGTGTTGCGGTGACCGAGGTCGTCGTGGACGCCTCGTTGACGGTGACGACCACCGTGCCGGTCGATCCGGCGAAGCAGGTGTCCTCGCCGTTGTAGGTGGCGGTGACGGTTCCGGTATCCAGGGTGGTGACGGTGGTGCAGGCCTGTCCGCTGCCGTTGAGCGGGACGGTTTGGTTGGGTCCGCCGAGGCCGGAGAAGGTGACGGTTCCGGTGGGTGTGCCGGATCCTGGCGGGTTGGCGACCACGGTCGCGCATACGGTGACCACCTGTCCGCAGACCGACGGGTTGGGCGTCGCGGTAACAGTGGTTGTCGTCGACGCCTCGTTGACGGTGACGGCGACGGTGCCGGTCGATCCGGCGAAGCAGGTGTCCGCGCCGTTGTAGGTGGCGGTGACGGTTCCCGAGGCGAGTGTGGTGGTGGTGAAGCAGGCCTGTCCGCTGCCGTTGACCGGCACCGTCTGGTTCAGCCCGCCAGGCCCGGTGAAGGTCACTGTCCCGGTCGGAGTCCCGGATCCTGGCTGGTTGGCGACCACGGTCGCGCATACGGTGACCGACTGTCCGCAGACGGACGGGTCAGGCGTCGCCGTAACGGTGGTCGTGGTGGAGGCTTCGTTCACCGTCACCTCTACCGTCCCAGCGGAGCTGGTGAAGCAGGGGTCTTGGCCGTTGTAGGTAGCGGTGACGACTCCGGTGTCCAGGGTCGTGACGGTGACGCAGGCTTGTCCGCTGCCGTCGAGTGCCACAGTCTGGTTGGGTCCGCCGAGGCCAGTGAAGGTCACCGTCCCCGTGGGTGTGCCGGATCCGGGCGGGCTGGCGGCGACGGTGGCGCATACGGTGACCGACTGTCCGCAGGCGGACGGGTTGGGAGTGGCGGTGACCGAGGTCGTCGTGGCGGCTTCATTGACCGTGACGACTACGGTGCCCGTCGATGCGGCGAGGCAGGGTCCTTCGCCGTTGTAGGTGGCGGTGATGGTTCCCGAGGCGAGTGTGGTGGTGGTGAAGCAGGCCTGTCCGCTGCCGTTGAGCGGCACCGTTTGGTTGAGTCCGCCGGGCCCGGTGAAGGTGACGGTTCCGGTGGGTGTGCCGGATCCTGGCGGGTTGGTGGTGACGGTGGCGCATACGGTGACCGTCTGTCCGCAGACGGAGGGGTTGGGTGTTGCGGTGACGGTGGTGGTGGTGGAGGCTTCGTTGACGGTCACTGTCACCGTGCCGACGGAGCCGGTGAAGCAGGTGTCCTCGCCGTTGTAGGTGGCGGTGACGGTTCCGGTGTCCAGGGTGGTGACGGTGGTGCAGGCTTGTCCGCTGCCGTCGAGTGCGACGGTTTGGTTGGGTCCGCCGAGGCCGCTGAAGGTCACTGTCCCCGTGGGTGTGCCGGATCCGGGTGGGTTGGCGGTGACGGTGGCGCATACGGTGACCGACTGCCCGCAGGCGGACGGGTTGGGAGTGGCAGTGACCGAGGTCGTGGTGGAGGCTTCGTTGACGGTCACAGCCACCGTGCCGACAGAGCCGGCGAAGCAGGTGTCCTCGCCGTTGTACGTAGCGGTGACGGTTCCGGTGGAGAGTGTGGTGACGGTGGTGCAGGCTTGTCCGGTGGGGTCGAGTGCGACGGTTTGGTCGGGTCCGCCGAGGCCGGAGAAGGTCACCGTCCCCGTGGGTGTGCCGGGTCCGGGCGGGTTGCCGACCACCGTGGCGCACACCGTGACCGACTGTCCGCAGACCGACGGGCTGGGCGTCGCTGTAACGGTGGTAGTCGTCGACGCCTCATTGACGGTGACGGCGACGGTGCCGGCGGAGCCGGTGAAGCAGGTGTCCTCGCCGTTGTAGGTGGCGGTGACGGTTCCGGTGGAGAGTGTGGTGACGGTGGTGCAGGCTTGTCCGCTGCCGTCGAGTGCGACGGTTTGGTTGGGTCCGCCGAGGCCGGAGAAGGTGACGGTTCCGGTGGGTGTGCCGGATCCGGGTGGGTTGGCGACCACTGTGGCGCATACGGTGACCGACTGTCCGCAGACCGACGGGTCAGGTGTTGCGGTGACGGTGGTTGTCGTCGACGCCTCGTTCACGGTCACTGCCACCGTGCCGACAGAGCTGGCGAAACAGGTGTCCTCGCCGTTGTAGATGGCGGTGACGGTTCCGGTGGAGAGTGTGGTGACGGTGGTGCAGGCTTGTCCGCTGCCGTCGAGTGCGACGGTTTGGTTGGGTCCGCCGAGGCCGGAGAAGGTCACCGTCCCCGTGGGTGTGCCGGGTCCGGGCGGGTTGCCGACCACTGTGGCGCATACGGTGACCGCCTGTCCGCAGACCGACGGGTCAGGTGTGGCGGTGACGGTGGTGGTCGTCGACGCCTCAGTGACGGTGACGGCGACGGTGCCGGTCGATCCGGTGAAGCAGGTGTCCTCACCGTTGTAGGTGGCGGTGACGGTTCCGGTGGAGAGTGTGGTGACGGTGGTGCAGGCTTGTCCGCTGCCGTCGAGTGCCACGGTTTGGTCGGGTCCGCCGAGGCCGGAGAAGGTCACCGTCCCCGTGGGTGTGCCGGATCCGGGTGGGTTGGCGACCACGGTCGCGCATACGGTGACCGACTGTCCGCACACTGACGGGTCAGGTGTGGCGGTGACGGTGGTGGTGGTGGAGGCTTCGTTGACGGTCACTGCCACCGTGCCGACGGAGCCAGTGAAGCAGGTGTCCTCACCGTTGTACGTAGCGGTGACGGTTCCGGTGGAGAGTGTGGTGACGGTGGTGCAGGCTTGTCCGGTGGGGTCGAGTGCGACGGTTTGGTCGGGTCC
>NZ_JBEXKU010000180.1:0-3516 GCF_040609575.1 Streptomyces sp. NPDC004647
CCGCCGGGTGCCTCGTCGCCCGGCGGGACACCGCGCTCCCAGTCCAGCCCGTAGCGCTGGAACAGCTCCGCGCGCAGCCGGGCGGGCGGCATCGGGGCACCCGGCAGCAGGACCGCCACCACGGCGCCCATCAGCAGCGCCCGGAACAGCGGATAGTCGGTGTCCGGGTCGGTGGAGCCGTAGCGCACCACGGTGTCCCTGAGCAGCGCCGCGAGCCGCTGCTGTTCCGGGCACTGCACGAACCCCTCGGCCGTGAGGATGCCCGCCATGTGGGTGCGCATCAGTGTGGGGTGGTCGCGGGCGATCCCCAGGATCGCGTCGATCGCCCGGGCCATCCGTTCCCTGCCGTCGTCCGTACGCGGCTCGCGCTCCAGCGCCTCGGCGAGCGTCAGATGCAGCAGCCGGTGCACCGCGGACTGCAGGAGCTGCCGCTTCCCCGGGAAGTAGTACGACACCAGGCCCCGTGCCGATCCCGCGCGGTCCGCGATGTCGGCGAGCGTCGTCGCCTCGTAGCCTCGGTCCCCGATCAGCTCGACCGTCGCCTGCAGCAGACGGTCGCGGGAACGCCGGCGCAACTCTTCATTGACCGATGCGCTGCGCGGGCACATGCTTTAACTCCTGCGTTGACTGGCTCTGAGCCAATATACTCAACGGGTCCGAAGGTGTCGGCCCTGTTCAGGGCCGCATTTCCAGGGCTGCCGCCGTTTCGGGCGACGCGGGGGATCGTCCGAAACGGCGGTTTCGGACAGCTGGCGCCACGGAAAAGCCCTCCGGCTCAGCGCTCTCCTCCCGGCTCCGGTTGGCTCCGCGCTCCCCTCCCGGGCGACCGGATGGCTCAGTGCCCGTGCTCGCGGCCGACCAGCTCCAGTACGGGCCGCAGAGCGGCCGGGCGGGACTCCACCGGAAGGTGCTCGACCAGCCGGACCGCGCAGCCCAGCTCCGCCGCCCCGGCGTCCGCGTGCCCGTCGTCGCCGACCATCAGCACATCCTGCGGCGCCTGCTCTATGGCCTCGCACGCCGCGTGGAACAGCCGGGGGTCCGGTTTCTGCACACCGTGCTCGTACGACAGGGCGTACGCGTCCACGAAGCCGTCCAGCCCGTGGTGGCGGAAGACCGGACGCAGATCCCAGCCGATGTTGCTGACCACTCCGACCGAGACCCCGCCGGCCCGCAGCGCCTCCAGCACCGGTGCGGCGTCCTGGTACGGCGCCCACGCGGCGGGCTCCATGTGCCGGTCGTAGAGCGCCCCGTACAGCTGCGGCCAGGGCAGGCCGACCGTACGCGCCAGGCCGCCGTACGCCGCGCGGTGCAGCTCGGCGCTGCTGTCCCGGTCGGCCCACAGCCGGGCCAGATGCGGTGGCATCACGCGTGGCGAGGCGCCGCCCGGCAGCGCCCCCGCCTCCTCCAAGCGCCCTGACCAGTACAGGAGTTCATCCTCGGGCACCGCGATGCCGGACCGGCCGAGTACGGCCCGCAGCCAGGACTCGGCCGTCTCGACCCGGAAGAGGGTGCCGGAGAAGTCGAAGAGCACGCCCTTGATCGCCATGTCCGCGATCCTTCCCGGTCATCCCTTCGCGGACAAGAGCGTCTCCTCCCCGTCCTCCCCGGCTTCCCAGCGGAGGCAGACGGCCGCAGCGAGCGCCGTGAGCGCCACTCCCAGCAGCCATCCGGCCAGTACGTCGGAGAGCCAGTGGACGCCCAGATACAACCGCGTGAAGCCCACGCCCGCGACCGAGACCAGCGCCACGGCCGAAGCGGCTGCCAGCCACCCTCCCCGGACGCCCGCGCGCAGCAGCAGCCACAGCAGCAGACTGCAGGCCAGGGCCGCGGTCATCGCATGGCCGGACGGGAACGACGCGTAGTGGGCGGAGTCCACCGGGTCCGGCCAGCGCGGGCGCTCCCGTCCCACCGCGGCCTTCAGACCCTGCTGCACGGCGGAACTGGTCAGGGTCACGGCCAGTACGACCACGGCCGTCACCCGGTCGCCGCGCCGCAGGAGCACAAATGCCGCGAGCACCAGCAGCGCGCGCATCGTCCACGGGTCCCACACCCAGTCCGTCAGCACCAGGTTGGTCCGGGTCCAGCCGGGGTGCTGGACCGCCGAGGCGTGCAGGTCGTACGCGATCTCCCGGTCACTCGTGAGCAGCGGCGACCAGGCGACGGTGACCATCACCAGGAGAACGGTGCCCAGCAGCGCGCAGGCCGCGGCCGTCCACAGACACCGGGCGGGGGTAGCGGACGGGGTGTGGTCCTGAGGCGGTGGACGAAGGGGCGGCGCATCCATGGAGAGATCTTCGCGGATGGCCGGAGCGGGTGGCTAATGGAGCACGCTGAGAGCGGGCACCAGGGCCAGCAGCAGCGGCACCACCGGCACGAAGGCCGCCGCGGCGGTCAGCCGCAGCCGCCGTGCCGGAGTGAGCCGGGGGCCGGGGGCCAGCAGCCGGTCCACCCGCTGCGGGACGTGCGCGAGTGGTGTCGGGCACGGCCCGAACACCCCGCGGTCCTCGTTGAGTTCGACGAGGGCGAGAGCGATCGACAGCCGTCCGAAGCGGCGCGAGGCGACGTCGTCGGCGGCCAGCTCCACCAGCCGGTGCATCTGCTGGCGGAACGCCGCGAACACCGGCACCTGCGGGAATCCGGTCGCGAGCGCCGACGAGCAGTGCAGCAGCCAGTCGTGCCGGGCCCGCGCGTGGCCCTGCTCGTGCGCCAGCACCGCGTCCAGTTGGCGGCGGTTCAGCCGGCGCAGAGCGGCAGTGGTGATCACGAGCTGGGGCGCCGCGCCCGGCAGCCACCAGGCGTCCGCGCGTTCGCCCTCCAGGACCACCAGCCGGTCCTCGGCAGGCGTCTCCTCCGGTAGCCGCGGGGAGCGTACGAGCAGCTCAGCGCGCTGCTTCCGGTGTTGTGAGCGGGCCACCCGCACCTCGCGGGTGAGCATGGCCGCTGTCCACGCGCCGCCGCAGGCGAGCGCGGCGGCCACCGCACCGGCCCACGGACCGTAGGCCTGGAGCGCGTACGCCTCGACGACGCCCCGCGGGGCCGGCGCGAACACATGCCCGCGTACGGCCTCCCAGGCAGCCGCGCCGCTCAGGGCCATCGCCAGCGCACAGCACAGCAGTACGGCGGCCACCACGCACTGCCACACCCACAGGGCCAGCACCGGTTCGCGGTCCGCCCACTCGGCACGCGCCAGCAGCCGCGGGGCGACGGCCGCGGCCAGCCCGCCGAGGAGCAGCAGCACGAGCGGGAGCATCATGGCCGTCACCTTACGAGCGGTCGGCTACTGCCGGGTACGGTCAGGGCGGCGAAGTGACGCAACCCACGAAATCCGCACGGTTGAGCGCGCTGGTGCCGGTTCAGCCTGCCAGCAGCATGGCGAGCATTCCCATGCCCGTCGACACCCGGCAGGCCGTCACCAGCTCGGGCCGGTCCAGCCAGCGGCCGCCACGCTCCGCTTCTTACCTCCGCTTCTGCCTTCACCTGCACGTATGCACGTACGCACGTGCTGCTTCACGTTCC
>NZ_JBEXKU010000181.1:0-3497 GCF_040609575.1 Streptomyces sp. NPDC004647
GCTTACTCATGTTGCTCTTGCTCACTGCCTGGCACTGCTTCCTCCGGGACCATCGGTCCCAGTATCAGGGTGTCCAGCTCAGCGGGGGAACTCCAGGTCGGCGACTTCGACGACCTTGCGGCTCAGGTGTGACATGGACGAACTGGCATCCAACACAAGAGCAACGTGATTGATGTAGTTCTGGTTTCTGGACATAATCGCTCCCCCTTTTCCGACTCGATGCACCCATCTTCTCACCCACCACTGACAATCGATCTTGGAGTCCAGGTTGGATGCAGACACGAAACGCCCGGACTGTCCACGAGGAAAGATCCGGGCCCAGCGCCGTCACACGTGCCGCATCAGCGAGCCATCCGAGGAGAGCCGACCAGCCTGAACCGGGGTGTGCATGGAGGTATGCAACGAGGGTTTCACCACCCAGAGTGACGACGTCTTAGACGGTGCCCTATGTGGTGATCGGTCGTTGGGCTGTGTATGGGGCGGGGTACGTGGAGTTGGATCGTTCCGGACGGGTTGTGGGAGATCGCGAAGCCGTTGATCCCGCCGTCGAAGGTGCGGCCGCAGGGTGGCGGGACGCAGGACACACCTGTGAGACTCCGGGCCCCGGCCGTGAGACGCGGCCGCACCGTGCCCTTTCGCGCCCATCAGCATGACCAGCCAGAGCTGGATCCAGCATTACTCAACATGATCAGGGGGCCTTACGCTGGCACGCGAATCGTGCGGCCCTTGGCCTGCCCGCGTAGTGTCCGATTGGCCCCCTGGTCTTGCTCGACGCGGGACCGGACGAGGGTGTGGCGGCTGTTGGGGCCGCGATTGGTGCAGTTGGCGGTCTGGGCGGGGCTTGCTCACGGTGGTGGGGCAGAGGCGGCAACTACCTCCACGTCGGCGGGCCGGCCTTCGCCGGCCATGAACCTCCAGACCAGCCCGTGGCCCAGGACGACCAGCAGGATCAGCAGAACCGCCTCGGCCTGGATCGGCTGCACGCCGACGACGTCGGCGAGTTCGGGCGCCGCGCCCACCACCGCGATCAAGGTGTAGAACAGGGCGGCCACCGCCTGCGCCAGGGTCAGGAACACGGACGAGCCGTCCCGGCGGCTGCGCCCGGTCAGACGCATCGTCGACACACAGCCGATCACGGCGAGCACCACGAAGCTGAACCGCCAGATCTCCGGGGTCTCGGTGCCGCCGACCTGCGCGAACAGGCCCATGAGCGCGGGGAGCAGGAACGAGATATAGATACCGCCGACGATCCGGCGCAGCGCCGGATCGCGCAGCCAGTCCCGGTGACCCTGCACCACGTTCCACCAGAGGCCGACCAGCGTGAAGCAGGTGGCCGAGAAGAGTGCGTAGAACGTGCTGATATCCACCGAGCCTCCCACGTCAGGATCCGCACGGCGCGTCCACGGACCGCCTCGAACGGGTCACGCTTCCGGCGACATGGCCCATGATGTGGACCAGTGCGGAGTGGAGCGAGCGTCCCATGACAACGCAGCCGCCCTGGTGGACCGACACTCGTCACGCACCCCAACGGACGCCGGGCAGGCCGACGGACTGCTGAGTGGGCCCGCCGGGTGCCGAGCGCGTCGGCCGAGGTGCGTGTGGCCCTGCTCGGTCTACTGGTAATCCAGTGGGACTTCACCATTCCCGCTGCTCAGAGGCGTAGTTTCGAGCCAGCCGGACCGCGCCGGACCATCATCATGATCACCGGAGGGGAGTCCGGCGCTTGTCCCCAAAACAGCCGGAAACCCTCACCTGGGTGTACCCCATGTCAGACACCGTGCTCGGGATAGGGCTTGGGCTGATGGTGGTACGGCACCGCCCGAGCTACCTGCGCTCGCCAGCGACAGCAGCAACCGGGTTCAAGGAGGCGCTACGTGCCGCCGGGGTCAGTGACGGGCGCCGGGGAGAGGAGGCTGCTACGTGGATACCTGCTACCCCTGCGGGTGCCGGAGGCGCACCTCGGCGACCATGCGGACCGCACGCTTGCGCAGCTCAGGGGGGTAAGGGGAGGGACGTGCCACGACTCAATCCTCTCAGAGAATCGAGCCTCCATTCGACCCGGAACGTTCAAGCCGTCTTGGTGGGAGATCCGCATATCCTCGCCTGAGCGGCAACGCACCCCGCCAGCTTCCAGCCCTTCCACGTTCCGACGACCTAGTCTGCGGTCAGCACGCCCGAGTGCCGGGCGAGGCGATCACAGCAGCACCGGCCATGACCTGGAGGAAGCGATGCCCAGCCCGCAGCAGCCTTTCGGCACTGTCGTCAGCAGCATTGGCGTCAACCTGCGCAAGTACCCCAGCACCGATTCTGCCATCACCGGAACACGCAGCCACGGCGCTGAGATCGGCCTGAAGAGCAAGGTCCATGCCCAGGTCATCGACGGCAACAGCATCTGGTACCTACTGCGGGACGAGCCCGTCTGGGTCTCGGCCCGGCACGTCGACAACACCGGACAGGTTCCCCTTTCCAAGGATGTGGAGCCCGCGCAGCCCGTGGGCTGAAAGATACGAAGGGAGGAGTTGCCAACATGCGGGTGACTTCCCCTCTGCAGCCACCGTCGTGATCCTCCCCGCCCCGGTGGCGCCAGGACTCCACCACGCCCTACACGCCAGCCAGTCGGGGGGTCGCCGACGAAATGTGGGTGGCTCCAGTGACGGAATGCCCAGGGTGAGGAGGGCCGCGGCGGGTTCGTGGGCGTCGCGAGCGGTGCGTCTGTCCATGGCTGTGTCCCTGCCAGGACAGCCTTGAGGTTGAGAAGCTCGCGCATGACGCTGTGGTCGCCCTTGTCGGGGTGGTGTTGGTGCGCTGCTGCTCGCCAGGCGACCCGAACCGAGATGGTGCCGTGTCGTCCAGGTCCGCAAGGTCGCGGACGCGGGCGGTGGCCTCCGGGACGGAGAGGACGGACCCCGATGGCGTGTTCCGAGCGCGTCGGCTGCGAGTGAAGTCTTCCCAGAAGGCCTCCCACTCGGCGTCCTCGGCCTCCCACTTCTTCTCCATCCGACGCCATCGAGCCTGTTCAGCACGCCATTTCGCCTGCCTCTCGGCGCCCACCGCGCCCCACTCCGCCCACCAGCGACGGCGGTGTACCCGCTCCCGGTCGAACGCGAGCCGATCCTGCACGCAGAGCTTGCGGCGGTACCGCCAGCCGGCCTGCTGGCACACATCCGAGCAGAACCATGGCACCGGACCGGTCCTCGCTGGCGAGAGCAGACACGTGCGGAGCGCGGCCACTCGCACCGGCACCACGTCACTCCACGTACGCCGGCGTTCTTGTCGACCCGGGCCATGGCACGCCTCCGCACGACCATCGAGAGGTAACTCGTAACGCAGTGACCAACCACCGCTGTCTCTTTCGCGTTACGAGCTACCTCCGCGGCCCCCTACCTCGACGCTGGGACGGCTCGGGAGTGTCTAATCAACGGCGGATCTGCTGATCAAGGAGAGACGCCGAGTGAGCGAGACGATGATCGGGCACGAGTCCGTCGAGGAGTCGGCCG
>NZ_JBEXKU010000182.1:0-3066 GCF_040609575.1 Streptomyces sp. NPDC004647
CTCAACGCATTCCAGATCGCCTTCGAGGGCCGGCTCACCCCGGCCAACAGCTGAACCTCAACAACCAAGATCAGCCGTTAAATTGACACACCCGGTCGAACGCGGGGCCTGCGCTGGGCGTCACTGCTGGTGCAGGATGCCGCCGATCAACTTCTCTGCCTGCTTATATTGAGAATAGTGACAAAGGCGTCGCCG
Organism: Streptomyces sp. NPDC004647; assembly: GCF_040609575.1. Classification (NCBI taxonomy): domain Bacteria; kingdom Bacillati; phylum Actinomycetota; class Actinomycetes; order Kitasatosporales; family Streptomycetaceae; genus Streptomyces; species Streptomyces sp. NPDC004647. Next base: position 196 of record NZ_JBEXKU010000182.1, read on the forward strand.
AGAACGTCAATCACAGGGTCGAGCACCTTAACCGGCCCATGAAACGACGGGTCATCCTGCGCCTGTGCGACGCCGGAGAAGGACAGGACTGCACCCGTGAGGGCGACAACGGCTAGTACACGCTTCGTGTTGTTCATAGCCCGCCAACGATCACAGTCATTGCGGGTAACGACGGCGACCTGCAGCGCCCGCGCCCGGTGCGCGGCAGCGGGCTGCCCTGCCCGCGTTTTTGACCATGTGGCCCGGGCCCGCGTTCGACCGGTCAGTCCCCATTTCAGGTACGACAGCGCTTTTAGTACTCCAGTGAGATTTCGTGTCTTGAGCTGGTTGTTCTCGTTGTCCGGTCATGGTGGGGATGGGTGAAGTCGAGGGCTGGGCTGGTGAGTTGGAGTCGGTGTTCGCGCGGGTGGCGGGCCGGTTCGGGCGGGCGGATCTGCGGTGGCGGATGCGGGACTATGTGCGGGGCCTTCTGGCGCCGGTGTCGCGGAAGAACGGCTGGCAGTTGGCGGAGTACGCCGGCCATCGTGATCCTGCTGGGCTGCAGCACCTGCTGAACGGCGCCCGATGGGACGCGGATGCGGTGCGGGACGACGTGCGCGAGTACGTCGCCGAGTACCTCGGCCCGGGTGGGGTGCTGATCATCGATGACACTGGCTTCATCAAGAAGGGCACCACGTCGGCAGGTGTGTCGAGGCAGTACACCGGCACCTCCGGGAAGATCGACAACTGCCAGATCGGGGTGTTCGCCGCCTACGCCACCGCACACGGCCGGGCCCTGGTAGACCGTGAGCTCTACCTGCCCAAGTGCTGGACGAAGGACCGTGAGCGGTGCCGGGCCGCGAAGATCCCCGACGAGCGGGGCTTCGCGACGAAGGGGGAACTCGCCCGTTCTGTCGTGCGCCGCTGCCTGGCCGCCGGCCTGCCGGCCTCCTGGGTGACCGCGGACGAGGCCTACGGGCAGGACTGGTCCTTCCGCCGCATGCTCGAACAGCACGGCCTGGGCTATGTCGTGGCAGTCCCCAAGTCCCAGCAGATCAAGTCCCTGGCCGGCGCCTGGCGCATCGACCAGCTCATTGACGAGGGCCCGACCGACGCCTGGCAGACCCTGTCCTGCGGCGACGGCGCCAAGGGCCCGCGCATCTACGACTGGGCAGCAGCGAAGCTACCCGTCAACATCGTCTTCGACCCGGACCCACCGACACACCACCGCTGGATCCTGGCCCGCCGCAGCCTGTCCGACCCCAGCGACCTCGCCTACTACCTCGCTCACGCACCTGTCGATGCGGACGTGAGCGAGCTGGCCCGGATCGCCGGATCCCGCTGGGCCATCGAAGAGTGTTTCCAGGCCGCGAAGAACGAGTGCGGTCTCGACGAATACGAGGTCCGCCGTTACCTGGGCTGGTACCGGCACATCACCCTCGTGATGCTCGCCCACGCCTTCCTGACCGTCCTCGCAGCCCAGGCGCAGGACGCCGAAAAGGGGGCCTCAGAAACGACACCACCAGCCTCGTCCCGCTCACCGTGGCAGAGATCCGGCGCCTGCTGGACACTCTCCTTCCCCACCCAAGGCCCCACCAGGACAGAAGACTTCACGCACTGAACTGGTCCCGCTGGCGCAGGCACCACCAAGCCACCGCCCGCCGCTGCCACTACCGAAGAACAACCAGCTCAGGACACGAATTCTCACTGGAGTATTAGACCGTGTCCTACATCGTGAGGCTTCGGAAGCGTTTGCACGAGCTGACACTCTCAGTAAAAGCTGCCCTACGCCTAGTGACTACGGTTCGGGGTTGAACCGCAAGAGCGAGCCCCTGCGGTATCTTGAACGCGTTCAGTTGAACGCGTTCAAAAGGAGGTCGGCGATGGCCGAATGTCAGAGGGTGTCGGCCCGGCAATGGCGATGGGCCGTGGCCGGGGCGGCGGTGGCAGCAGGGGTCGCGGCGGCCCTCGGCGCCTGGCTCGGCCCCAATGTGGTCGGGTATTTCGGGGCCACTGCGGTCACGGCCGCCCTCCCGCTCGTGATGCGAAACCATCCGAAGGCATGTGCCCGGACCTGCTACGTCGTAGGAGTGGGACTGCTGATCTGGTCGCTTCTCGGCGCCATGATCGGCATGCTCTGGTTCATCCCGGCGGCTCTCTTGCTGCTCGTCGCCGCCTTCGCGGACGCCGACAACCGCCCGGGCGCACGGTTCGCGGTCATCACGCCCCTCGCCGCCATTGCCGCAGTCGCGGCAATGGCGCATCTCTAGCCTGCCGACCCGGACGACGCACCGCCCGCCTTCCTTCCACGCGACAGTCGACTCCACCAGCCGGTGTTCGACAGAGACGTCCACCGGCCGATACGTGGTGGGGTGCCGTGTCAAGGTCAAGCCGGGCGAGTTATTCCTTCGGCGACTCGTGAAGCTGTGCGAGCGCCTCACCCAAAACGATTGGCTGATCTCTGGAGTTCGCCCACCGTTCCATGACCGAGGCTGAGGCTTCCGCAAGTTCAGTCGGCAGGCTTGCTTCATTGAGTGCGCTCGCGACCTCTCGCATCTCCGGGGCCCATCGCCATGCCCGTGCAGCCACCTTGGGGATATACGCGGGCTCAGCGAGATAGCTGGTTGTACGGTCCGTGGCGATGTCGAGGAGTTCCTCTTCCACCCCATGGTCACTTGCGAGTGCGTAGGCGACGGATGCGAGTGCCCGACTGGCCTTTTGGTAACTGCTGTAGGCCAGCTTCAGCGCAGAAGCCTTGCCAATCCCTCCGGCCAAGAGGTGCGGTTCTACGGCCGTGTCTTCGAAGAGCACGGCGACAGCAGCCAAAGCGTTTTCCGGACCGGACAGGTACAGCCGCGGGGTCTTCGACTCCGAGGGTGGGGAACCGATGAC
>NZ_JBEXKU010000183.1:0-2977 GCF_040609575.1 Streptomyces sp. NPDC004647
CAGGGCCGGATAGACGGTGCCGGTCGGCAGATTGATCGCGTCCCCGCTGCGCCGCTTGAGCTCCTCGATGACCGCATAGCCATGCAGTTGTCCGGGCTCCAGCACAGACAGCAGCATCCCTTCCAGGTTCCCTCTCAGGGTTTCTGCCTTCATGTGTAACCACACTACACATCGGCGACGCGGCCAGGCATGGGCCGGGACGGCACCTCAGCGCCCTCCCATGCGCCGGCGCGGCGCCCGCCGAGGCCCCGGCGGCGTGAGGTCGGCGCCCTCGGTCACATTATCGGCACCCGCAACCCCTGCCGCGTTCCCGCGCTCCCTCAGGCTCGCGCTACAAGCCCTCGACCCTCGCTACGAGACCACACAGCGTGACGTTCTATGGGCGCGCCTTCCTCATCCGACTATGTGCCAGAGATGCTGCAGCATCAGCCAGTCACTGGGGAGAGCGTGGGGAGGAACGGCGCGGCTGGGGAGCGTCCGGGGAGAACCAGCCGCATCAACTCGCCCCCGTTGAAAGATCAGGAAAGGAGCATCACTGCAGGTCAGGACGACCTCCTGCGGAGTAGTCGCAGGTCACGGGGTGCTCCGGTGAACTTCAGGACGTCGGCCTCGACGATGCCGGGGAGCGAGCCGCCCTCACGCAAGGGCGTGACATAGCGGGTCGCCGTGACTTCGCTGAGCATTTCCCCAGGCTATACGGGTGCGTGCGCCGATAAACGTGTTTTCCACCACGCATCGCTGAACTCAAGCTTCGGCTCCCGAACTTGCCGACCCGGCGACACCTGCAGTGCCGGTGTTACAGCAATCACGGTCTGGGTGCGGGGATCTGGGCGTGCCCCGGTGAATTGACGCATCGTGGATACGGCGGGCCGGGTGCACGGCTCTTCCGGGAAATTCGCCAATCTGGGATAAGCGCCGCCCTAGCTGGGTCCGATGCCTCCCGGCATATTCTGTCTGCAAGGTTCAAACCGTCGACACATCGGGGGAGTACATGCCGAGTTCGGCACGCACCGCAGTCCTGCTCGTTGATTCACAGCCCATCTCTCAGACGGGACTGCACACCATTCTGGAGGTTTGCCCCGATCTTGTTGTGGTCGGAGTCGCCCAGGACAGCGACACCGCAGCCACGCAGTACCGGGAACTGAGGCCGGACGTCGTCATCATCAACTCCCATACGGACGCGGCGGAAGCGGTCGACAGCGTCAGCGCGCTGGTTCGGTCGCACCCGCCTCATCCCGCTCCCAACATGCTGGTCCTGATCAACGACGTGGACGCGGCGGCGAGCCGGCTGCTACAGATCGGGGTGAAAGGTCTGCTGTCCAACAGCAGCACACCCCAGGAACTCGCCGCCGCAGTCCGCATCATGGCCACCGGGAAGTCCCTACTGATCCCCACGATCCGGCAGCAGCAGCCCGGCGATTCGCCGCTGGAGCAGCTCACGGAGCGGGAAATCGAGGTGTTCCGTCTTATGACGCGCGGCTACAGCAATGCCGAGATCTCCGCCGAGCTGACTCTCAGTCAGAGCACCGTGAAGTCTCACATCCAGAAAGTAATGGAGAAGTTGGGGATCCGCAACCGAGTGCACGCGATCATTTTCGCCTACGAGAAGAACATTATTCGGGCCGCCTCGTAGGGAATTGCAGAGCGGGCCTTCAGGACGCACCTTGCCCGTCCTTTTCACGGAGTTGGGATACGAGCTTCCATAGGTCGAAGACATTCCTGTCCTCCACTGCAAGGCCGTCTTCCACACGCCAAACCTGCACCCCTTCGGAAAAAATCGAGCGCCCGGTGGGAGCCACTCCGGCGTATTCCCCCACATGCGTCGCCCGAGTGGTGTACCACGTCGCCACCCATGGTCCTTCGGCCACCTGGACCCCGACGTCCACGGTGAGTTCGGAGAACGCCGCGTGTCGGCGCAGCACGCTCTGCTTGGGTCCCTCCGGGCCGACCCGCTTCCCGTTCAGCAGGAAGTCCGGGTGGAAAACGCGGTCGGCTACTTCCACGTTGCAGCGGGTCCAGCCCTCGTCGAACCAGTAGCGGGCGAGAGCCTTGTTGGCTTCCTGGGTGCTGAGGCCATCACGTACGGGCATGGCGCTCACCGGTTCCCGGCCTCGGGGGCGGCTGCGGCGCCTGCCTTGCGCAGTGCCGCCAGGGTTTCCCGGCCGATGGTACTCAGCTCCGGGAGCGGCGATGCGGCCGCCCACTCCAGGAAGTCCTTCATCTGGCGCTGGTCCGGATAGATAAACCGGCGGTTCACGTCTTTCCAGCCAAACTCCGGAGACACCGCCTCAGATTCCTGGACGAGTCGGATAATCCGGTCCGCGGCCGTATCGCCGTCGATGGCATTCGATTCGTACTGCGCGCAGGCTTCCGCCATTCCGTCGAGCACCAGCTTGAAGGCGTCGCTGTCGGGCCACCACAGGCCGGTGTGCGTTGCCTTCTCCAGGTTGTCGAAGACGCTCGCGTCGCGGTCGGCCCGGAAGGTGCGCAGCGCGTTGTTGATACGCAGCGAGCCGGGGGTGTTTCCGCTGCCCCAGACGCGGAACACTGCATCCCAGAGCCGGAAGTGCGAGAACGAGATGAACGAGCAGTTGACGAGGATGTCGTTGTAGTCGAGCAGGCCCTGCTCCAGCTCCTCGACGTAACGGAAACGCTCCTCGTTGAAGTCGTCGTCAGCCAGGGCGTCGAGGATGCGCGGGACCAGTGCGTGGATGATCTCGAATGTGTTGGACATACCCCGCGAGTACAGCGGGTCAAGGAATCCAGCGGCGTGCGACATGAGGCACCAGCGCTGCCCCACGGTCTTCCGGGAGGAGTACTGCAGCCGCCCCGTGGACACCCACTCGCGTACCTTCTTGGCGCCCTCGAACTGCCGCTCCACAGCCGGGAACCGGTGCGCCAGCTGAGCGAACTCCTCCTCCGGGCTGAGGTCTTCGGGCTTGGGGTACAGCCGCGGGTCGAGCGTGACGCCGACGCT
>NZ_JBEXKU010000184.1:0-2905 GCF_040609575.1 Streptomyces sp. NPDC004647
GCCGGCCCGTGCGGGTCCTTGCTGTCGCGGACGGGCACGATGCCGGGGAAGCCGTCGGCGATCTCGACGCAGGCTCCTCCTTCGCCGTTGCTGTAAGACGACTTGCGCCAGACAGTGGTACTCAGGTCGTGTGCGGTTCTCATGGGCTCGTGAAGTCCTCTGCCGCCGCCGACTCGATCAAGGTGAGGGACGCCTTCGGCGACAGCGCGGCGGCCCTTACGTGATCGTATGACCTCTGGAACTTGGCGACCAGCGTTGGATCGTCGATGAGTTGGCCGGTGTGCGCCCCCTCGGTGTAAGCCACCGGCGGAGCGTCCGCGAGGGTCATGAGGATCGTCGTTCCGTACATGAGCGGGTGTGGCCCCGCCGAGTAGGGCAACACCTGTACAACCACGCGATGATGCGAGCGTGCCATGGCCGCGAGATGGTCGAGTTGTTCGCGCATGACCTCGGGCCCCTCCACCGGCACATGCAGTCCGGCCTCGTGGATGATCGCCCACAACTCCGGGGCTTCTGGGTCGTCGAGACGGCGAGTCCGGTCCAGGCGGGCGGTCACGTGAGCTTCCACCTCTTCCTGCGGCGCGAAAGGGAGAGTGGCCCGCGTGAGACCGCGGGCGTAGGCCGCGGTTTGCAGAAGCCCCGGCACCAGCATGGGCGCGTACTCGCTGATGGTCTGGGCCAGCTTCTCCAACTCCGCCGCATCCGCGAAGTAGTCGGCGTGCTTGGACTGGCGAGCCAGCTCGCACAGCCGCTCGAAGTGCTTTCCGCTCCCCAGGACGTCGTCGAACAGCCTCGACACATCGGGTTGCGGCCGTCGCGCCGCCGACTCGAACTGCCCGATGTACGTGCCCGAGCAGAAGACCCGTTCCCCGAGCTGTTCCTGGGACATGCCGGCGGCCTCCCGGAGGCGTCGCAGTTCTGCGCCGTAGAAGGCCCTGGGCGAGGTGTACGGGTCGAGGTTCTTGTGCTGGGTCATGGCCAACGTCCCCTGGTCACAACGTGCTTGGCGGGTGCTCCGCCACCCAGCGTAGCCGTAACCGATCACTCTGTGAGAAGGGTCCGTGACAACCGGCGGCTCGACCCGCCCGGTCCGCATCCCCCGCCCGTTCGTGGAGCAGGGGCGCTGCGACCGGCCGGTGCCGCCCGGGCGGTCGGGGCGCCGGCTGCCCGCATGCGGGGAGCGAGCCCCGTTCGAGCCGATTGGCCCAATCGGCAGTCACTAGCGCAACTCCATGATCGGCAGAAGGCCATACTGAGACAAAGATGCTTGTCGAGGTGCAGTGGAGTCCGGCCGGCGGGAGAGGGCCCGGTCCCGGTGCGTCGGCAGCCGGGCGAAGGAGCAGAGATGGCGGGCAGGGAACCGGTGACCGAGCTGGACGCTCGGTACAGCAGCGACAGCGCGACCCCGACGGGCTGGGCACAGGCGTCCGAGCGTCTGGAGAGCGCCGAAGTGTTCTGGCTGTCGACCGTACGGCCGGAAGGACGCCCTCACGTCACCCCGCTGCTGTGTGTCTGGCTGGACGACGCGCTGTACTTCTGTACGGGCCCGGACGAGCGCAAAGCCAGGAACCTCGTCCAGAACCAGCACTGCATCCTCACCACCGGGTGCAACGCCCTCAACGAAGGCCTCGACCTCGTGGTGGAAGGTGCCGCCACGAAGGTGAGCGACGACGCCGGGCTCAGGCGGATCGCCGATGCGTACGAGTCGAAGTACGGCAGCGACTGGCACTTCTCGGTGCGTGACGGCGCCTTCCACCACGAGGGCGGCACGGCCCTGGTCTACGAGGTCGCCCCCTCGACGGTCTTCGGCTTCGGCAAGGGCGGCGAGGACTTCAGCCAGACCCGCTGGCGCTTCGAGCGCGATTGAGCCGCACGGCCCGCTCCGGCTCGGCCGGTCACGCCCCGCACGGGGGAAGACCGCCGCACAGAGCGACCATGTCCTCGAACGCGGCCTGCACATCCAGCGGCACCGCGGGCTCGGCACCGGCCTCCTCCGCGTAGGCCCGGACCAGGTTGCCCACCAGCCGTTCCGCGTCGAGCAGTTGGGCGTACGGGCCGGGGGCCGGCCGACCGCGCCAGTTCCAGAGGAGACCTACATCGTGCTGCTACGACGGTCATTTGGCCAGGGCCTTGCAGGTCAGCACGGCGGAGGTGGCCCGTGACGTGCTGCCCTTCAGGGGGTGGGGATACCGTCTGGTGGCGGACCCGGGGGTGCTGGACGCGAGTGTCTTCGCGCGGTACGCGGAGCTGGGCCGGCGCGCGCTGGTGAACGACGAGAACGAGCAGGCCTCCGTGATGCTGAACCGGGCCCCGCGGGTCCGGCGCGGTCCCGATGTACAGGTTGGCCACCACGGCCCGCCGGGCCTCGATGCGCTCCCCCGACTTCAGCACGACGCCGGTGACCCGGTCGCCGGGCCAGATTCGTACAGCTGTGCGACACCTTCAATGTCCCGCTGGTCGCTCTGGTGGGCGTCCCGGGCTTCCTGCCGGGAGTGGACCAGGAGCACGGCGGGGTCATCCGGCACGGCGCCAAGCTGCTCTACGCGTACGGCAACGCGAGCGTGCCGCGGATCTCGGTCGTCCTGCGCAAGTGCCCGCCGCTACGGTGGCGTGTTCATCGTCATGGACTCCCGCTCCATCGGCGCGGACCTCTCACTCGCCTGGCCCACCGACGAGATCGCCGTGATGGGTGCGGAAGGGGCAAAGCTCGATGCGGCGGCCGAGGACTGGGCCGTGCGGGCGGAACGGGAACACGCCCACCGCCCTACGCTCCGCCCGGCCGGTTCTTGGAAGAATGGATCGTGAGTCATGAGGGAGCCATCGTGCGCAAGGTGCTCATCGCCAACCGTGGCGAAATCGCTGTCCGCGTTGCCCGTGCCTGTCGGGACGCCGGGATCGGATCGGT
>NZ_JBEXKU010000185.1:0-2819 GCF_040609575.1 Streptomyces sp. NPDC004647
GGCCGACTCCTCGACGGACTCGTGCCCGATCATCGTCTCGCTCACTCGGCGTCTCTCCTTGATCAGCAGATCCGCCGTTGATTAGACACTCCCGGACGTCCCCCCTGGAACTCGATGGTGGCGCGGTAGTGGTCGTCGAGGCACCCGGTGGAGGCTTCCCCCCCGCGCGCTCCACTTCATACGGGCGTCGCAGCATCCGGTGGGTCGCTCAACTCGTTCGAGTGAGTGGTGCGGCGGTGGGGATCGCCACCGATACCCGGCGCAGTACGGTGGCCGCCGCCGACGAGATGGGCAAACGGCTGCAGGATCTGCAGGCGGCCTTTCTCGAGATGCCCGGTATTGAGGCGTTCCGGCTCGGTTGGACGGTGCTGGTTCTTGATCTGCTGGGGCAGCCGGAGGTTCGGTGGCCGCAAGGTACTGTCGCGTGTCCTGACCGGCAAAAGCTGCATCTGGAGATCCTCAAATACTGCGACCGATGAAATCGAGAGGACCGACGTCTACTCATGAGTCCAGACATCGACTCTCAACGAACGGATACGGCCGGCTCAGGACGCAGTGAGTTGACGATCGCCGGCGGGCTCATGGTCGTCGGCCTTCTTCTCAATGTCGTCATGACCGCGATTCACCCGGCGGGAGAGGAAAACGACCACCCGGCGATCTTTACCGAGTACGCCGACAGCGGTGCCTGGGTAGCGATTCATCTCGGTCAGTTCGTTGGCGTCCTCCTCGCGTTGGCTGGACTGCTTGTTCTCTACCGCGCCATGCGCGCTGCCGGCCGGCCCCCTCTGCCGGCGCACCTCGCGGCCGCGGCGACCGTTGCAACGGCTGCCACCTGGGCCGTTCTGCAGGGCCTCGACGGCGTGGGGCTGAAGCAAGCCGTCGAGGCCTGGGACAGCGCGTCAGGGGCGGAGAAGCCGATCCGCTTTGCCAATGCCGAGACTGTGCGCTGGCTCGAATGGGGTATCCAGAGCTATTTCCGCATCCTGCTCGGGCTAACCTTCGCCCTTTTTGGGGCAGCGATCCTGGCTAGTCGTCTGGTCGTCGGCTGGCTGGGCTGGGCGGCCGTGCTCGCGGGCCTCTTCTCTGTGGCGATCGGGGTAGACGTGGGCTACAACGGTCTGGCGAGTGGGCTTCAGGATGCCCTGGGTATCGCCTTTTTGGTCGTCGTCTTGGCATTCGCCTTCGGGGTGCTCGCCACCGGAAGGCGAGCGCGCGACCAGCACCCAGCATGAACCTGACCCGGCGCCGACGGTGGTCCGTCTACCTCACCCCGACTCGTGCGCTCGAAAGATTGAGGCGATCGCTGCCAGCGCGCCACCCACGACGCGAATGCCGCTCCGGGCACACTCCTGCATCGAGGAAGCCCTCGGTGCGGCCGTCGAGGTGAGGCATCAGCACGTGATGCGCGGGCGGCGGGATGGGTTTCTTCGTCCGGGCACCATCCTTGAGCCAGACAGAACGTGGTGGCCCTGGTCGTAGCCGATGCCCTCCACCCGGGCGGCGAGCAGCGGGTCGACGCCCAGCGCCAGCGCGTACGAAGTGGGGGCAGCAGCGCATACGCCTGCGGCCGGTACCGCGCGGGCTGACGGGCGGGTGTACGTGGGTGACGGTAGATGCTGGTACGGATCCAGTACCGCAGCGATGTCATCGACCGATGGCTCGCCGCAACCGGCCTCAGTCTGACGACATCACGCCTACAAGCTCCTTACGTTGTTGGTGGGTTGATTCCGCTCGCTCGTAGGATCGGGAGGCCCAGGGGCACTGGGTGTGGCTGTCAAGCTCATGCCGCAGGGGTGGCTTCAGTAGTGGCCAGAGTGCGCCTCGTCCGCCCCCCGGTACAGCAGGTTCCAGCTGCGTCCGCCGTCGGTGGATTCATGGATTGTGTCGGTCGCGTCGGCGGCAAGCAGGCGGCTGGGGCTGGGGGCCGCGAGGACGGTGGGCCGGGCGCCGTCGGGCAGGCGGCCGCGTTCGCTCCAGGCGGTGCCGTCGCGGCTGGTCACCACGCGTCCGTCGGCTGTGAGGGCGACCAGCAGATCGGGGCTGGGGCGGTCGATGGCGGCCAGCGCAGGGGCGCCGGGCACGGGGGTGAAGGTGCGGCCGCCGTCCTCGCTGACCTTCAGGCCTTCCCGGGTGGTGGCCCACACCCGCTCCGGCTGGCTTGCGTGTGCGGCCAGGTCGCCCATGACTTCCGTGGCCCGTTGCTGCCAGGTGCGGCCCTGATTGCTGCTGGCCCAGAGCTGGCCCGATTGGCTGTCGAAGCCGTAGAGCTGGTCACCGGCGGCCTGCAGCGCGTGGAAGTCCGCCTTGCCGGAGGCGGAGACGCTCTTCCAGGTCTTGGCGGCGTCGGTGCTGCGGATCAGGCCCAGATGCGGGGAGGTGGCCTTGGGATCGCTCGGGTCGGGGTGGCCGCTGCCCAGGAACGTGCGCGGACCGGTGACGGTGAAGCCCATCGTGTCCTGGTAACGGTCGGCGATCCGGGCGGCCTTGCCGCCGTCGATGCGGAAGACGCCCAGGTGGCCAGCGGCGTAGACCGCACCGTCGGCCGGGTCTACCCCTAGGCCGTGCAGATGCCCGGTGCCAGGATCCGACGTTGAGGTGCTGAAGCTGGGAGTGCCGTCGCTGGAGTTCGCAGAGCAGGCGGCCAGGGCCAGCGTGCAGGAAGTCAGCAGCAGCGCGGCGGCGCGGCGCCACGAGAGGAAAGAGCGCAGAGCTGAAGAGGTGATCACGAGAGTTCCATTAAGGGGGAAGGGGGACCGGAGAGCGTGTCGGTAGCGAGTCGACCTGGGTTGGGGTGCGGGCGGCACCGGCGGTGCCGCCCG
>NZ_JBEXKU010000186.1:0-2819 GCF_040609575.1 Streptomyces sp. NPDC004647
GAGGGTGTCCACGTCGTTCGTCACAAAACGATCTTGGACACCCTCGTTCTCGTCTCCGCAGGCACCCCTTGGACCACACCACCAGGAGGAACCAGGTGCGACACGAAGTCGCTAAAAACTAGAGGGAGTTGCAATGAGAGAACGCGCCTCCCCCGGCCCGTGACCAATGGTCGGTCCCCAGCCTCGGGTGCGTCTGCGGTAACGCGGAGGTGCTGAGCCGAGGTGGTCAAGCTCAAGGGTCCGGTGGGCCATCACCGAGCCACAAGCGAAGGGGAATTCCGGGCGGGCGAACGAAAGTAAACCCTTGTATTTACGGGTCGTGATCCTGACACCGCGTCAATGGTCGGAAATCGGCGGTGACAACTCCCGGCGCTGCAAGGCGTCACACGGCGTAGTCCCTTCAGCAAGGGACGTGGGGATCTGGTCCCCGTACGTAGGTCACCGTGGGAGTCGGCTTAAAGAGGGCGCCCAATCCGGAAGTATCTAGTTTCAGTGGAACGTGGAAACCCCGTATGGGTCCGGAAGTCAACCGGTAAGTCGGAGGCAACGAAGACAGAAATCCCGTGCGGGAACAGGATGGTCCAAGAAGCGAATGCCGTCAGAGCGAAAGCTCGGAGGAAAGGCCAGGATTAAGGAGCTCTCTCCTTCTGGCTATAACTTGGCGGATACCAGTCTGATGACTGGCCCCGAAAGGGGGCCCACGTGGACCAGGTGGGCCATGTAGGTACCAAAGGGCAGAGACTTGCACCGAAGGACAAGTTGGACAGAGAGAGGAGGAGGAAGTTGTCCCATGCGACGCCAGTCCTCTCGATGAACGGACCTTCGGGCGATGCTGAATTCTGGGCCAGCATCGACTGGCGATCAGAGGAAGAGTCTGTAAAGCGACTGCGCCAGCGGATCTACAGGGCCGCGAGGAAGGGTGATCTGAAGCAGGTTCGCAATCTGCAAAAGCTCATGCTGCGATCCAGGGCGAATGCCTTGACAAGCGTCCGTCGGGTGACTCAGCAGAGTGCCGGAAAGAAGACAGCGGGTATCGATGGGGCTGTGCATTGACCCCGGAGAAGCGTGGGCGGATGGCAAGGAGAACTCTCGCCTTGCCGACTTCATCCGCGAAGCCCGTTAAGCGCGTGTACATCCCGAAGGCCACCGGGAAGACCCGGCCGCTCGGAATCCCCGTCATTCAGGATCGCGTCAACCAGGCAAGGGTGAAGAATGCCCTGGAGCCGGAGTGGGAAGCGCGTTTCGAAGGGCGGAGCTACGGATTCCGTCCCGGCCGCGGTTGCCAAGACGCGATTCAGGCGATCTTCACGGTGGCTGCCAAGAAGCGCTCCAAGCGGCTCTGGGTCCTCGACGCAGATCTGTCGGCAGCCTTCGACCGCATCAGTCACGACCACCTCATGGACTCGATCGGCCTGTTCCCAGGCCGGCGGCAGATCCAGGGTTGGCTCCGGGCTGGGGTCATGGAGCAGGGTGTCTATGCGCATACGACTGAAGGCACGCCACAAGGTGGTGTCGTGAGTCCACTGTTGCTGAACATTGCCCTGCATGGGATGGGAAATGCTATTGGTGCCAACCTGCCACAGGGCGGCACGAAGAAGAAGCATTCTCCGGCCCTCATTCGGTACGCCGACGATTTCGTGGCGCTCTGCGCCACGGAAGAGGAGGCATGGGATCTTAAGACCAAGTTGACGGACTGGCTGACGCCGAGAGGGCTTGCCTTCAATAACGAGAAGACGCGCATCGTCCATCTCGAAGAATGTTTTGACTTCCTTGGTTTCAACATTCGCCGATACAGGGGCAAGATGCTCATCAAGCCGAGTGAGGACGCAGTTCGACGGGTCAAGGAGAAGATCAAACACACCATCCGCGCCCATCGCGGATCGTCAGCCGAACGGCTGGTTGGTGCCCTCGCACCCTTGGTTCGAGGTTGGTCTACTTACTACCGTCACGTCGTCTCGACGAAGATCTTCAAGCAGCTTGATGACTTCATGTATAGGGCTTTGCGGCGATGGGCGCACCATTGTCATCCCAATAAGACCGGCCGATGGATTCGGGAAAGATACTGGGGTCAGTTCGAGGAAGGTCGAGGTGATAGGTGGGTGTTCGGCTCTCGGGCTAAGAATCTGCCAAAGTTCGCCTGGACCAGAATTGTCCGGCACGTCATCGTCAAGGGAGACGCTTCCCGAGATGATCCGGAGCTGGAAAGCTACTGGAGAAGTCGATCCCGGAAGCGGTTCCCTGAGATCGAATCCAAACGGATTCTCTCTTTGGCGGCCCGCCAGAAGGGACTGTGTGCCAGATGTGGACAGGACCTGATTGAAGGCGCGGGGTACGACCCCGATGACGTCAACGATTGGGCGAGGTGGTTCACGGCTCGATACCGAGGAATCCACGTGCATCACCTCACTTACCGCAGTCTGGGCGGCTCACACCGCCTCAGCAACCTGGAGGTCGTACACACGCTATGTCATCAACAACTCCACGCAGGGGACCGGAAGAAGAACACCAAGTCCGAGCGGCCAGAGGCCCGCTTGAGCCGTGTGCGGTGACGAGTCGCACGCACGGTTCTGAGGGGGCCGGGGCGCAGCAATGCGCCCCGGCTACCCGACTGTCATACCCGCAACTGCTCACCCCCGAGGAGAAACTCGCCGACGCGAAGAAGCTGTTGAGCCTCCCGCGTATCGTCGTGATCTGCGGCTCCACCCGCTTCATGACCGAGATGAACGAGGCCGATCTGCGGGAGACCAAAGCCGGAAAGATTGTCGTCAAACCGGGCTGTGACATGAAGTCGCCGCACGAACTTTGGTCCGATCCTGTCG
>NZ_JBEXKU010000187.1:0-2710 GCF_040609575.1 Streptomyces sp. NPDC004647
AAGGTGATCAGGGCGACGAAGAGCACGATGAGGCCGAGCGATCCGTAGACCGCGTCGATGAAGTCGGCGTCCTGCGCGGGACCGCCGCCGGCGAGGGCGCCCTGGGTCTCCCGTGCGGTGTCCACCACGGTGGACACCGTGTCACGGCCGCCGTTGCCCGACGGGTCCTCGGTGGTCCACACATCGACGATCTGGCTGCCGTCGCGCGCCCAGTCCGCGGGGGCGACGCTGCCCGCGACGCCGTCGATGCCGGCGAGCTTGCCGTTCATCGCGTCGGTGCCGTTCGCGTCTACGAGTACCTCGACGGGGCGGGCGATGCCCTCGCCGAAGCCCGCGTCGACGATCTGCTCGAAGGCCTTGGCGGGCCGGCCGCCCTGGGCGAGCGTCGCGGTCTCCGGCTGCCCGAGCCGCAGGGCGAGCACGGGCGCGGCCAGCATGAGCAGCAGCGCGCCACTGAGGATCGCGCACACCGCGGGACGGCGGGTGGTGAGTGCGGCGACCTTGCTCCACATCCGGCTGTCCGGGCGGTGCTGCCGACGCGGCCGGTCGAGCGTGTCGCCCCACGCATACAGCAGCACAGGCAGCAGCGTGAGGGCAACGGCGACGCTGACGAGGGGGATGAGCAGGCCCGCGTATCCGACACTGCGCAGGAAGGGCACCGGCAGGACGACGAGCGCGGCGAGTGAGATCGCCACCGTGGCGCCGCTCAGCGCGACAGCCCGGCCGGCACTGGCCACGGACCGCACGATCGCTTCCTTGCGCGCCTCGGGCTCGGGGCCGTCGGCACCCGGCTTGTTGCGTTCCTCGCGCCAGCGGGTGACGACGAGGAGTGCGTAGTCGATGGCGATGCCCAGGCCGATGAGCGACACCAGGAACTGGACGATGAAGGAGACATCGGTGATCCCGGTGACGCCGCGCACGAGCAGGAACGTGGTGGGGATGGCGGCCGCGGCCATCAGCACCGGCACAATCGCGAGGCCACTGGCGAAGACCAGGACGAGCACCAGCAGGGCGCCGACGGCACCGATGAGAGTCTCGTAGATGGGGCTGCGCTGGGCTCCGCTGTCGCGGCCGGAGAGGACGGGCTGACCGGTCAGCTCGACCTGTGCGCCCGCGATCTTGGTCTGCTCGACCGTCTTCTTGATCCCCGGGAGCGACTGCGCATAGGGCGCGTTGGTCGGGTTGGCCGGCGGGTAGACCAGCGCGACGGTCGTGCGCTTGTCCTTGGACAGCAGCGAGTCGTCGCTGGTGCCGGCGTACGAGACGCTGCGGCCGCCCTTCGGTGTGACCTTGGTGACCAGGTCGCCCCACTTCTGACTGACGGCCGCGCTGTCGGCGGTGGTGCCCTCGGGCACGGTCACCACGAGCAGCAGCGGGGCGTTCTTGCCGCCGGTGTGGGCGAAACGCTGGGCGAGGGTGTCGTTCGCCTCCTGGGCCGGCTTGTCCGGGAGCCGCGACTCGTAGGTGAGTTTGTCGATGGTGCTGCCCGACATGGCCCCTCCGACGAGGGTGAGTACCACCCATACGAGGACCACGGGCCACCGGTGAGCAAGCACCCACCGTGTCATGCGCTCCACGGTACCGACCTCCTGTAGGGACGCTATTGTGTAGCCGTGCTACTTATCAACGCCAAGGTAGCGGTCGCCCGCGGGGACCGCAACAGAAACCAGGTCGGTGGCGGGCAAACACAAAAAGCTCCCATCGCGGGCGACAACGAAGGGAGTTGTCGCCCGCACACGGGAGCTCTGATGACGGCGGCCGGTGCGAACGGGCCGCGAAGGCGGGTACGGCGGACGCAGCCGCGCGAAACGTCCTCCTTACGAGGGGCCCGCTCCTCGTACCACGGACAGGAAGCGCCTCAGGGACAGGGCGAAGTAGGCGCCGGACAGGACAGTCAGCGTCGCAGGGATGGAAACCATGGCCCAGTCCAGGGATTCCGGATGGCTCAGGCCCCGGTTGAGCAGCAGGAGGACGAGAGCGGCCAGCACACAGAGCAGGCCGATGAGTGCCGCGAGTGTTCCCGTCGTGACGGTCTCGCCCCGCCGTGCGGCCGCCGCCCGAATCCCGCTGCCGCTGCGCAGCCCGGAGACCGCCCCGCTGAGAGAGAGCACGCAGCCGAACGCCACCACCGACAGGCCCGTCACCAGCAGGGGCGGATGGCGGTACGCCCACGGCCCGGCCGGGCCACCGAGCAGCGCGGACGCCCAGGTGACCGCGAGCAGCGGCAGAACGCACACGGCCCGCAGCGACAGACGGTTTGCGCTGATGCGCAGCGTCGCGTCGTTGTAGGCCCGGGCGATCTCGCTGGGTGGCCCCCACTCCTGGACGGCGCGGTGCGCGGCTTCCTCGGCGTCGGGGCAGCCCTCGAGGTTGCACTCGGCGGCGCACTGCAGCCCGTCCATCACCTCGTCGATGATCGCGGAGCGTCTCGAGTACGGGCCCACGAGGTGCTGGGCCAAGCGGTCGGTGTAGCGCTGCAGTACTGCCGCCTCCATCACGCCTCGCTTCCCAATACGACCGAGATGACCGAGGAAACTTCCTGCCACGCCGTACGCTTGTCCGCCAAGGCACGGCGTCCCGCCGAGGTCAGGAAGTAGTTGCGGCGGCGGCGGCCATTGTGCCGGGACCACTCACTGCCGACCAGCCCCGCGGCCTCCAGACGGTGCAGGGCCGGATAGACGGTGCCGGTCGGCAGATTGATCGCGTCCCC
>NZ_JBEXKU010000188.1:0-2648 GCF_040609575.1 Streptomyces sp. NPDC004647
GGAACAACTCCCACAACTCGTCCGGCACCAGCCGCTCAACGATCCCCACCACGACCGACAGCCTACCGAACCATCCAAATGAGATGACGTCTTAGCGTGGGAGGTAAAGGAGCCATCTCACGGGAGGCGTCATCGAGCCTCAGGCTCCCCCTGCCAGGCGCTCAAGAGAACCACAACGTCCTGGTGGAGGGCGGTTTCCTGTTCAAGAGAGCTGAAGATGGCAGGGGAGTCGGTGGCATGCCAGTTCACTGCCGTGATGGGGGCGCAGCGCCACCCTTCCTGTGGGGGGTCGCTGAACCGCCCGAGGACGCAGTCCTCATCGAGACGCCAGAGCGCCTTGATGCAGGAGGTCCAGCCGTCCGGCTCATAGTGCAGCCAGTCGTCGAGCCACTCGCGCTTGTGTGCATGCAGGTAGTTGGCGCATACCCGGACGAACAGCTCGTGGCGGACGACCGGATGTGGGTAGAGCCCCTCGGCGTAGAGGCCGAGTGCCTTTCTGCGCGTGTCGTACATGCCGAGGAACATGGGGATGGCGAAGCCGATCCACTCGAAGGCGCTGGTGAAGTGCTGGGTCGCCTCCATCTCTTCCAGCCTCGCCATGAGCGCGACGAGAAACAGAATGCTGCCGTTGGCATCGGCATCTATCTCCAGACCGCGCCGGAGCTCTCGGAGAGACAGCGCCGGGCGGGGTGTGGGTCCTCTCTCCCGAAATGTGTGCTCCGCATCCAGGTGTCCTCGCGTGACATGGGCGACCTCGTGCATGACGGCATAGCACATGGCCGCCCAGGTGACGTCTCGCAGTGCGAGATTTAGGTCAGCGTCGGTGCTGGGCGTCATCCCGGCAGCCAGATGACCGAGCAGCTCCCAGTGCTCGTCGTCGTCAACGAACTCGCCGAAGATCGGGAGGAGACGGTTCGGCAGTTCCCAGTCCGTCTCCGGTCTGTCATCGCGGATCGAAGCGGGGAAGCTGATCGTGGTATCGCGGGGCGGAAATGTCAGCAGCAGTGTGGCAAGCAGCCGAGGCCGCACGATGGCGCCGACGGGGAGCAGGAGCACCACGGAGCCGTCATCGAGTCGCCGCGTGCGTAGGGCCAGCGATGGGGACCGGGTCAGCACTACGGATAGCGGCCCACGCGGGGCCCCGGATCCGCGCTGTGCTTCGCGGCACACGGCGTCGATGAACCGCTGGATGCTCCGCACCCACTTCCCGATCAGGTCGATCTCGGGCGCGGGCAGTGCGTCGTGCAGGTCCGCGGGACCGGTGATCCGCCCTCCAGCGATGGTGACGGCGGTTTCAAGATCCATCCAGGCCGTCCGCCGTGCCTGCCCCCTCGCCCACGGTTGCGGGCCCACAGAGGTCGTCGAGGCCGTAGTGGACCAGCCGCGCGGCCAGTACGGCTACTGGCACCGGGAGACCCTGAAAGCCCACGATCAGGGCGTCGGCCACGGCTGCGAAGAGCAGGTTGCGCTTCTCCGCTTCGGCGCTGCGGAGCACGGCACGGAGAGCCGGTCCGCAGACGGCGGAGCGTATGCGGCCGAGGTTGGCGGTCAGCCAGCGGCGGGCGACCGCCTGCCTCTCGATGTCGCTGTAGTCCCTCTTGCCGAACTCCTCCGCCGTCAACGCCTCGCCCAGCATGACGTCGAGTTGCCGTTCCGGCAGGTCGAGCAGGGCGAGATCACTTTGCGTCACCATCGGGACCTCTTCTCACCTGGTACTCGGCACCATTGTCTTCCGGTCCGATGAGCGCCGCACCCCATCGGACCGAGCCGCCTTGTCGCTCCCCGCGCCCCTTGCGTCACGTTGCGTGAGCGGTGATCGACCGGTCCGTGTCCTGTCAGCTGTTGCCTTCCTGCCTGTCCCGCCCCCGGCAAGTGAAGCGGCAGGGTGAGCGGTTTCGGGTCGCCGTCTGATATGGCCTCAGAGCTGTGGTGGTGTCGCCGAGTTCGGTGACCCATAAATCCAGCCGACGCGGCGCAGCACGGGCACTGGCCGACGTCGGGCCGCACGCCATCGACCCGCAGTCCGCCCAGCGACTCTGGGAGGTGAGCGAGGAGCTGATCAAGGCGTGAGCCCCACTCGATATGGAAGGACCGGTGGGCCGTCTACCTGGCAAGACGGCGGTAGCAGATCAGAGCGGCGGCAATGCCGGCGAAGGCTAGGAAGTGTGCGGCCTTGCGCTCGTAACGGCGGTGCAAGCGGCGGCACCCGGCCAGCCACGCCACCGTGCGCTCTACGGTCCACCGGTGAAGGCCCAACCGGTGGGAGGACTCGATGCCCTTTTGGGCGATGCGCGCGGTGATGTTCCGCGAACGCAGCCACCGTCGCAGATGGTCGTAGTCATACCCCTTGTCGGCATGCAGCTTGGCGGGCAAACGCCGACGCGGCCCGCGGCGCGAGCGGATGGGCGGGATACCGCACACGAGAGGTTCCAGCCCCTGGCTGTCATGGGTATTCGCGGCGGATATCCCGATGGAGATGGGCAGACCCGTCCGCTCAGTGATCAAGTGGATCTTTGATCCCTTCTTTCCGCGATCTACGGGATTCGGACCTGTCAGGTCCGAATCCTGTCGACCGGGGCAAGTACGGGTCGAAGATCCACTTGATCACCGAGCGGACCGGTCTGCCCCTGTCCGTCGGAATCTCGGGG
>NZ_JBEXKU010000189.1:0-2563 GCF_040609575.1 Streptomyces sp. NPDC004647
GGCTCGGGGCCGTCGGCACCCGGCTTGTTGCGTTCCTCGCGCCAGCGGGTGACGACGAGGAGTGCGTAGTCGATGGCGATGCCCAGGCCGATGAGTGCCACCAGGAACTGGACGATGAAGGAGACATCGGTGATCCCGGTGACGCCGCGCACGAGCAGGAACGTGGTGGGGATGGCGACCGCGGCCATCAGCACCGGCACGATCGCGAGGCCACTTGCGAAGACCAGGATGAGCACCAGCAGGGCGCCGACGGCGCCGATGAGGGTCTCGTAGATGGGGCTGCGCTGCGCTCCGCTGTCGCGGCCGGAGAGGACGGGCTGACCGGTCAGTTCGACCTGTGCGCCCGCGATCTTGGCCTGCTCGACCGTCTTCTTGATCCTCGGGAGCGACTGCGCATAGGGCGAGTTGGTGGGGTTGGCCGGCGGGTAGACCAGCGCGACGGTGGTGCGCTTGTCCTTGGACAGCAGCGAGTCGTCGCCGGTGCCGGCGTAGGAGACGCTGCGACCGCCCTGCGGGGTGACCTTGGCGACCAGGGCGCCCCACTGCTGACGTACGGCCGCGCTGTCGGCGGTCGTGCCCTCGGGCACGGTCACGACGAGCAGCAGCGGGGCGTTCTTGCCGCCGGTGTGGGCGAAACGCTGGGCGAGGGTGTCGTTCGCCTCTTGGGCCGGCTTGTCCGGGAGCCGTGACGCGTAGCTGAGTTTGTCGATGGTGCTGCCCGACATGGCTCCCCCGACGAGGGTGAGAACCACCCAGACGAGGACCACGGGCCACCGGTGGGCGAGCACCCACCGTGTCATGCGCTCCACGGGACCGACCTCCTGTAGGGACACTATCGTGTAGTCACGCTACCTATTGCGCCCCAACCTAGCGGTCCCCCACGCCGGATCGCAACAAAGACCAGTTCGGTGGCGGGCAAACAGAGAGCTCCCATCTCGGGTGGCAACAAAGAGAGTTGTCGCCCGAGATGGGAGCTCTGATGACGGCGGCCGATACGGACGGGGCCGCGGAGGCGGGTACGGCGGACGGAGCCGCGCGGGAGGTCCTACGAGGGGCCCACTCCTCGTACGACGGACAGGAAGCGTTTCAGGGAGAGAGCGAAGTAGGCACCGGACACCACGGTCAGCGTCGCCGGTATGGAGACCATGGGCCAGTCCAGGGATTCCGGATGGCTCAGGCCTCGGTTGAGCAGCAGGAAGACCAGAGCGGCCAGCACGCAGAGCATGCCGATGAGCGCCGCGAGCGTCCCCGTCATGACGGTCACGTCCCGCGGTGCTCCCGCCGCCCGAATCCCACTGCCGTTGCGTAGCCCAGAGATCGCCCCGGCGAGAGAGAGCACACAGCCGAACGCCACCGCCGACAGGCCCGTCAGCAGCAGAGGCGGGTGATACCCCCACGGCCCGGGCGGGCCGCCGAGCAGCGCGTATGCCCAGGTGGCCGCGAGCAGCGGCAGAACGCACACGGCCCGCAGCGACAGGCGGTTGGCGCTGATGCGCAGCGTCGCATCGTTGTAGGCTCGGGCGACGTCCCTGACCGGCCCCCACTCCTGGACGGCGCGGTGCGCGGCTTTCTCGGCGTCGGGGGAGCCCTCGAGGTTGGCCTCGGTGGCGCACTGCAGCCCGTCCAACACCTCGTCGATGATCGCGGAGCGTCTCGAGTGCGGTCCCACGAGGTGCTGGGCCAAGCGGTCGGCATAGCGCTGCAGCACTGCCGCCTCCATCACGCCTCGCCTCCCAATACGACCGAGATGACCGAGGAAACCTCCTGCCACGCCGTACGCTTGTCCGCCAAGGCACGCCGTCCCGCCGAGGTCAGGAAGTAGTTGCGGCGGCGGCGGCCGTTGTGCCGGGACCACTCACTGCCGACCAGCCCCGCGGCCTCCAGACGGTGCAGGGCCGGATAGACGGTGCCGGTCGGCAGATTGATCGCGTCCCCGCTGCGCCGCTTGAGCTCCTCGATGACCGCATAGCCATGCAGTTGTCCGGACTCCAGCACAGACAGCAGCATCCCTTCCAGGTTCCCTCTCAGGGTTTCTGCCTCCATGCCTAACCACACTACACATCGGCGACGCAGCCAGGTATGGGCCGGGATGGCACCTCAGCGCGCTCCCATGCGTCGGCGCAGCGCCGCCGAGGCCCCGGCAGCGTGAGGTCGGCGCCCTCGGTGCCGCAAACGGCAGCTTCCGGGTAGCTCGCCAGCTGCTTGTCGGTGGGCTGGTCGACGCAGACGACGGACAGTCCGCACTGTCGCGACTTCCAGATTGCTCACTTTGCGGCGCGCGGAGTGTCCCGCTGGTGGGTCGCCGGTGGTATGCGGCGGCTCGGCGTGTATTGCCACGACGTACTGAGCTCTTTCCAAACTGGCAGTAGGCCGGGCGGGTTGGGGCGCGCTGGCTGATGTGAACGATGAAGCTCCTGGTAGACGGGTTCTCGACCAAGATCACCCGAGTCCGCCAGGAGCTTCGCGTGCTGCGAAAGATCCGCTGCAGCACCAACCGCATCACCGACATCGTCAAGGCCGTCCTCGTCCTTCACCACGCATCAACGTGAGGTTGGAAAAGGCT
>NZ_JBEXKU010000190.1:0-2523 GCF_040609575.1 Streptomyces sp. NPDC004647
GTCCCTCTCGGAGTAGATCTGCTGGCCGACTGGACAGGCCCTCTGCTTGGGTCCGGATTCGATCCTCAGCAGCCCACGTGCTGGCTGGTGGAGGGACTGCTGTACTTCCTCGAACCGCACGAGCGCGACGTGCTGTTGCATCGGCTCACTGACTTGTCGGCCGCCGGGAGCCGACTCCTTGCGGACTACGTCGGCCAGACCATCCTGGACAGCCCAGGGATGGCGGCCTGGCGCGCACGCATGGCTGAGCAGGGGCATCCGTGGAAGTCGGGCAGTGACCGGCCCGAGGAGGTCTTCGCCCCGCTCGGCTGGGAGATCCAGGTGTCCGCGGGTGGCGATCCGGACGCGGGCTACGGCCGCTGGCCGGACGCGGCCGTCGCGCCCGGGATGCTCGAGACGCGCGGCCCGTATCTCGTGATCGCCGGCAAGCAGTGACGGCCCAGCACGCCCTACTTGCCGCGAGCAGGGCTACTTGTGCAGCCCGACGAAGGATGGGCCGACGCGCACCGGCTTCACCTCAATGGTCCTCCACACGTCCTGAACGGCGTACGGCTCGATCTTGAGCCAGGCGTCCAGCTCGGCCCTCGACGGGTATTCCAGGATCAGCATGGACCCGGTCACCCGGTCGTTCTCGTCGAGGATGGCGACGCCGAAGAGCATGTGGCCTTCGGCGACCAGTTTATCGCCCAGCGCAATGTGCGCCTCACGTGCGGCCAGGCGGCGATCCAGGGCACCTTCGTCCGTGCCGTCGTAGGCGATGAGCATGAACTGCATGCGGTTCTCCTTGTGTTGGCGGTCGCGCATATGGTGATGGCCGGAGCCGGGGCACGCTCAGATCGCCGCGCCGACGACTGCCTGCGGTGAGAAACCGGCGGGCCATCGCGTCGTCTCGTCCCAGGTGGTGGATGAGTCCATGCTGATGTTGTCCAGCAGACAGCCGGTCAGATCGGCGCCGCGTAGCACCGTTCCTCGCAGGTCCGCCTCGGTGAGGTCGGAGTGGGCCAGATTGGCCCCCGCCAGGTCGGCGGACCGGAGTATCGCCTGGGCCATGTCCGCGTGATTCAGCTGGGAGTCCTGAAGCCGTGCCCTGGTGAAGTCGGTCATCTCAATCACGGCCTCGGACAGGTCGGCCTGTTGAAATCGCAGTCCGTCAGGTTGGCGCGCGAGAGGTTGGCCTTGCGGAGGTTCGCGCCGACCAGGTCGGCTCCGTGGAGGTCCTGCCCTTCAAGCACAATGTCGTGGAGGTTCGCGTCCCGCAAACGGGCTTCAACGAGCGCCCCTTCGGCGAGCCAGCCACGGACGTCCAGTTCGAGGATTGCGCGGAGGGCGAGTCCGTGGTCCGTGCTGCTTGCTTCGCGTACTAGCTGTTGGCGCAGCCTGACGGATTCACGCCGTTCGGCCGGGCGGTCAATCATCAGCACGGTGACCGCGACGGCGACGAGCTCTGCGTCCACCGAGGTGCCGACATCGCTGACCAGACCCGACCAGGTCCAGCCCTTGGCGGAGACGTGGCCGACGACGATGCCGACCAGCCCGGCAGTCATGATCAGAGCCCCGATGGCGACCGGGGAAAGAGACCGCGATGACTGGACATCAGCCGCTCCCCAGGTGACAAAAGGAAACATCACACGGCATAGCGGACTGCAGTGCGCGAGTCTGCGACTCTTGGTCTCGGCTCCCGGCGGCGTGGGCGCCGGAGCAGGAGTGAGCGACCACAGGCTTACTGGCAGGACGTGTTCCGAGACGGCGACGACCTGGTCCTCCTCGTCGCATCCGGTGTGCAGAACGCGGAAGATCCTGCTGTCGGTGTCGATGTTCAAGAACGCGGCTTCCTCAGCCGACGGGGGCTGGAGGAGTCCGCCCCCGCAGTCAACCCCCAGGGTGTGGGCGCCCGGCGATCGGGCCCACCATCAACGTGGCCTATCCGAAAGAGTTGCTGGACCGGATTGAACAGGCTGCGAAGGACGCCGGTGTGAGCCGTGCGGAGTGGCTGCGTCAGGCCGCCGCCGATGCGGTCCAGGCAGCCGAGTCCGGCAAGTAGCCCTGCGGCGCCGGGGCGGTGCGCTACCGTACATGGCGTGGCGTCGCTCTCCGCGTGAGCGGAGGTGACCCGTCGTGGGTTCGGAATCCTGATCCGGATTAGCGTCACTCTCCCCGCCGACGCGGGGGTGATCCGTTGGGTGGTTGAGAACTACCAGCTGATCAAGCAATTTCCCCGCCGATGCGGGGGTGGCCCCAGTATCGGGGGCAATTGGAACTGCTCCCCGCCTGCGCGGGGATGATCCGTAGTCTTGTCTCGGATCCCAGTCGGCCCCGCATTCGCGGGGATCGCGCCCCGACCTCCACACGGAGGGCGGGGCGCTCTGCTGTGCGCGGAGCCGCCCTGACCCTCGCCCGAGAGCGTCCGCAAACGATCGACCTTGGCGGGGTGGCGGTCGCGCGTCCCGGTGACACCGTCACGATGACGGTCGAGCTGGGGCGGGACGTGCCGGTCGAAGCGGGACTCGGCTTCGCGATCCGGGA
>NZ_JBEXKU010000191.1:0-2522 GCF_040609575.1 Streptomyces sp. NPDC004647
TCGATGAGCAAGCCGCAGTGCTGTCATACGTGCGGTTCGACGTCATCGTCTTGGTTTCCTTCCTCGCTTCGGATTATCGTCGCCTGCTGGTGGTCGAGCCAGGCTTGTCGTGGTCGGTGGCCGCGGGACTGCTGGTGGAGTCGGCGGAGCCGTTCGACTTGTGCGGGGTCGGCGTGGATGATCCAGGACCGGCGCCGGTCGGTGAGCTGGTGGGCCGTGACCCAGCCGTGTTTGATCCATCCGAAGAGGGTCACCCGGGGCATGCCGAGCTCGCGGGCGAGGTCGGTCAGCCACCACTCGTGCCGGCCGAGTTGTGCGGCTCCCCGGCGGAGGGCCTGTTCCTGCTGGCTGACGCAGCCCAGTTCCTGCAGCAGTGTGCGGACGCCCTGGGTGCCGAAGTGTTCGCGGCGTTTGGGTGGACGGAAGCCCTCGGAGTTCAGGATCTTTGCGATGGCCGGGGCGGAGTGGCCGGTCTGGGCGAGTTCGCGGGCCCGCGCGGCCAGGCGGGGGAAGTAGCTGAGCTGGTCCAGACGGGCGACCGGGCGGACGAGTTCGCCGGCGGTGCGGTGTCCGCCGGCCCAGGTGACCTGGACGGTGACGCGTTCGCTGTCGCCGACGACGGTGACGCTGACTTTCTCGATTAGGTGCCTGGTCAGCTGTTTTCGGTCCGCATCGGTGGTGGTGGGCGCCTGCCAGACGGCGGGGAGGTCGGCGGCCAGGGCCCGGATCTGGTCGCGCTCGGCGGCGGTGATGATGGGGGGCCGGGCTGCGGCGTGGCGGTCGTACTCCTCACTGAGCTGCCGCCGTTCGGCCAGCGCGTGTTCCCAGTCCTTCTCCAGTTCCCGGACCACCAGGCGGTTCTCGGGTTCGGCCAACTGGTACTGGCGCCGGGCCCGGTCGGCGGCATAGTCCGCGCGTTCCAGACGCTGCTGCCAGATCCGGTCTACCTCTTTGCGCCGTTTCTGGGCCTGCTCGGCGGCCTGCAGCGAGACCTCCAGGGCGGCGGGCGCCATCGCTGCCAGCAGCAGACCGGTCACATGGCGGTCGACGCAGGTCCCGGACAGTTGCTGGCACAGCTCGCCGCCGTAGTCGGTCTTCGCCCGGCTGCACTCGTACTTCGGCCACAGCTTTCCGCCCTGGCCGCGCTGGTAGTGCACGACCATGCGGGTGTCACACCGGCCGCAGAAGATCAGCCCGACCAGCAGGGCCGGCCCGTCGCGCAGGGCACCCATGCTCTGGGAACGGGCCCGGTTCGCCTCGATCCGGGCAAGGTTGCGTTCATGGCGCTCGGCGCTGATATAGGCAGGCAGGACGTCGGGCAGATAGACCAGCCAGTCCTCGGGTGGCTTGCGGACGCGTCCGGTGAACGGACGTCCCGCCAGACGCCGGCGGGGATCGGTCCGGCTGCGGCCATAGACATAGACCCCGGCATAGGCGGGGTGGCGGAGCATGTTCTGGATCAGAATCCGGCTGGGACGGCGCCAGGCGAGCGTCCCGCGTTCGGGGCCCTCGCGCACCCGGATGCCTATCTGGATGCTGTGGTCGACCAGGAACCGCAACACCGCGTTGATCGTGGCGAGTTCGTCGAACAGGTCGAAGACCAGACGGACCACGGCCTGCACCTGCTGGTCCGGATCACGCACGACCTGACCGTCCGGGCGGCGCAGATAGCCCACTGGCAGTGGCACGGCCAGCTCGCCGCGACGGGCCTTGCCGATCCGTCCGTTCCACATCCGCTGTTTGATCAGATGCAGTTCCGCCTCGCTGATCGTGCCCTTCAGCCCCAGCAGCATGCGGTCGTTGTGCTCGGCCGGGTCATAGACCCCGTCCGGGTCTGCCAGCAGAGCGCCCGACAGCGCGCACAGCTCCAGCAGCTGGTGCCATTCGCGGCCGCTGCGGGCCAGGCGCGACATTTCCAGGCCCAGCACCAGGCCCACGTGGTCCAGACCGACCTCGGAGACCAGACGCTGGAAGCCGGGCCGGTCCACGACGCCGGACGCAGAGTGTCCCAGGTCCTCGTCGATCAGCAGGACCCGGGACGGGGACCAGCCCAGGTCGACGGCCCGTTGCGTGAGTCCGTACTGCAGCCGGGTGGACTCGGCGTGATCGAGGACCTGCTGGGGAGTCGACTGACGGACATAGATCACCGCGAGCCGGTCGCGATGCCACGGCTGGACCTTGCCCTCAATCCGATCCCACGGCGTCGCAGCGGTCGTACTCACCGGGGTCACCCCCGCCCTGCCCGACCGGGTCCACCACAGTCACCATCCGCGCGGCCAGCACTGCCAGTAACCGCACCACCATCTGGCGATTCAGCTCCGGAACGGCTCCCCACTGCGGGATCTGGGGAGCTCAGCTGCAGAATGCCCGCCCACTGACCCTCACCACCCTCTTCGTCATCAGCCAGTCGCTCACGCAACTGCCGAACAAAGGCAGCAGTGTTGAGCAGGCCATCAACCCCTATGACAGGGCTGTTCCCCTCCTCGGGCACATCTATGTGGGCATTACGGCTTGCTCCTTTC
>NZ_JBEXKU010000192.1:0-2515 GCF_040609575.1 Streptomyces sp. NPDC004647
GCTCGGCCGGCAGCCGCATGACGACCGGCAGCAGCAGCCCGTCGGCCGGGCGGAAGCCGAGTACGCGGGCCTGCGCCGGAGCGTCCTCCGCCGCGCGGCCTCCCCGCACACACCGCAGCTCTTGCCCTCGGCCTTCGCCGACTCCGCGGAGAGGGCCACCAGGTCGAGCAGCGCCGGCTGCCACGGGTCCTGTAGCCGGGAGACCGCGCCGACCTGTCGGTCGGCGGCGAAGGTGTACTGCGCGAGGTCGTTCGTGCCCAGTGAGAGGAACTCGACCTCCTGCAGGATCGACCGGGCCCGCAGGGCGGCGGACGGAATCTCCACCATCGCGCCGAACTTCGCCTGCAGACCGGCCTCGCGGCAGGCGTCCGCGAAGGCCTTGGCGTCCGTGCGGTCGGCGACCATCGGGGCCATGACCTCGAGGTAGACCGGCAGTCCCTCAGCGGCCCGCGCGAGCGCGGTCAACTGCGTCTGCAGAACGTCCGGGTGGTCGAGCAGCGTACGCAGACCCCGTACACCCAGTGCCGGGTTGGGCTCGTCGGCAGGGGTGAGGAAGTCCAGCGGCTTGTCCGCACCAGCGTCCAGCACGCGGACCACGACGCGGCCCTCGGGGAAGGCCTGGAGCACCTTGCGGTACGCCTCGACCTGCTTCTCCTCCGACGGGGCGCTCTTGCTGTCGTCGAGGAAGAGGAACTCGGTCCGGTACAGCCCGACGCCCTCGGCACCCGCCTCGACCGCCGCCGCGACGTCGGACGGTCCGCCGACGTTCGCCAGCAGCGGCACCTTGTGCCCGTCGGAGGTCGCGCCCGGGCCGGACGAGGCGGCCAGCGCCGCCCTGCGGAGAGCCGCGGTCTCCTCCAGCTCCGCGCGCTTATGCGGAGTCGGGTCGACGAAGATCTCGCCGGTGCTGCCGTCGACCGCGATCACGGTGCCTTCGACGATCTCTCCCGCCCCCGGCAGCGCGACGACCGCGGGCACGCCGAGAGCCCGCGCCAGAATGGCGCTGTGGCTGGTCGGCCCGCCTTCCTCGGTCACGAAGCCGAGCACCAGCGTGGGGTCGAGCAGCGCGGTGTCCGCCGGTGCCAGATCGCGGGCGATCAGTACATACGGCTCGTCGCTGTCCGGCACACCCGGCATCGGAACACCCAGCAGCCGGGCCACGATCCGGTTCCGTACGTCGTCCAGGTCGGCGACCCGCCCCGCCAGGTACTCCCCGGCACCAGCCAGCAGCGCACGGTAAGAGGCGAAGGCGTCGTACACGGCCCGCTCGGCCGTGCTGCCCACGGCGATACGCCGCTCGACGTCCGCCATCAGCTCGGGGTCCTGGGCCATCAGGGCCTGCGCCTCGAGCACCGCCTGCGCCTCACCGCCCGCCAGATTGCCGCGCGCGATCAGATCGGCGGAAACGGCCTCCACGGCCTGGCCGGCGCGCCCCTGCTCGCGCGGTGCCTCATCCGTGGGAATCTGCTTGGCCGGCGGCTCCAGCACCGCCGTACCCATGTGCCGCACTTCGCCGATCGCCACTCCGTGGCTCACGCCGACGCCTCGCAGCGTTGTCTCCATGTCACCCGTCTCCGGTCGGAAGCGGCGGATCGTTTCCGCCGCGGTGGATGTCGTACGCGCCGTCCATGCGGCGCGGGGCTCACTTCCAGTTGAAGAGAGTGCCGCCCGGCTTCACATCAGTGTCGTCGGCAAGGTCGGAAAGCGCGTCGGCGCCGGCCTCCAGCGCCACGACCGGGCAGATCGGGGACTTGCCGGCCGCCTCGACTGCCGACGGGTCCCACCGCACCACGGCGTCGCCGCGCTTCACGGTGTCGCCCTTGTTGACGAGCAGTTGGAAGCCTTCTCCATTGAGCTGCACGGTGTCGATCCCCAGGTGGGTCAGGACACCGTGCCCCTCCGCGTCGACGACGACGAAGGCGTGCGCGTGCAGAGAGATGATGACGCCGTCGACGGGTGCGACGGCCTCGGAGGGTTCACGCACGGGGTCGATCGCGGTACCGGGACCCACCATCGCTCCGGAGAACACCGGGTCGGGCACGGCCGCGAGTCCGATGGCACGCCCGGCGAGCGGGGACGTCACGGTGGTCATGGGAAGCCTCCCAGGGCGGAGAAATCATCATGCGTCGTCACTACCTGTGCTGGACGACGACGTGCTGACCCGAAGCGTAAGTCATAGGAAGTGAGGACTCCGCACAACTGACGCCCGGTGGACGGCGTCACAGGGATGAGGAATCGGTTTGCCTCGTCGCGGGCGAGGCATGTAGTGTCGTACCCCTGCCTGCAGCCGAGGCGATGCGGTAATCCGCAAGCCGAGCAAGGGCAACATCGTGTATCCCATCCTGATCCATTTCTCGGATCCAATTCTGCATGCCCGCAGATGAGTGGTCAGAGGAGCGGAAATGGCCTGATAGAGTGATGAAACACCGAAGGGAAGCGCCCGGAGGGCCCGGAGACGGGGCCGAAGGAAGCGTCCGTTCCTTGAGAACTCAACAGCGTGCCAAAAGTCAACGCC
>NZ_JBEXKU010000193.1:0-2433 GCF_040609575.1 Streptomyces sp. NPDC004647
GGCGACGAAGACGAACTGCCGCACCCCGTCGGCATTGAGCCGCAGCAGCTGATCGTCCAGGAAACGGGTCCGCACCGCGAGCCGGGGTGTGGTGTGGCGGCTTGTGCGGGGCGGCTCCGGGCGGTTGCTTCGGCGTGGGTGGAGACTGATGAGCGGGGTCGTGACCCTCGGAGCTGCCGACGCGGTTCGTGCCGGAAGCCGGAGAAGAGCCGACTGGCGCGGCCCCGCGCACGCCTGATCCGAGCCACGCCCGCACCCCACCGGCGTGGGCCGCCGCCGTTTCGCGAGGCGGTGCGTTCCGGCGGCCACCGGAAGTCGAGGGGACCTGCCGCTGGCCGGTCCCCCACCGCCGTATGACGCGCACCAACCCCTACCTGCACCACGAGCGAGACGGTCACGCAGCTGCTCCGGTCCACGGCCCGGCAGGCTTCCCCCTTGGCAACCACCTGCAGCCGAGGCCACCGCTCTCGGCTCCGAGCCTCATGCAGAACTGGGGGTTGCGGGGCTAACTGTCTGGCCACGTACGTTCTTTCCTGCCGGGCCACGGAGCTTCTTCCGCCCCGGTATCCCTGCCACATCCAACGCCTTGAGGCCCTTTCATGTCTGCCTCCAGTCCTGCCGTCTCCGGCGATCTCAGGTTTTTCGAAGCCGTCCAGGTCCTTCCTGGTGACATCGATGACTGGGACGTGGTCGACACCCTGCGCTGCAAACGCTGCGGCTCCCTCATCCGCGCCGGACTCGGCGCGAACCTCTCCGACCTCAACGAATCCGCGGAGGAACACTCATGCCTGAAAGCACCCCGGTAACCCAGGACCAGTACATTCCGGCAGCCATCGCGAAGATGGCGGACCGGCTGGAACAGTCCACGGGCCAGCAGCCGCGTATCACCCGCACCTCCCCGCTCCACTTCCTGCTGACGCTCACCAACGACCGCGTATGCCTCACCATCACCTGGCGCCGCGACGGCCAGGGGGCGTGGAAGTGGAAGCACTCGACGCTCGCTGTCGATGGCAAGGACCGCGAACTGGCCAGGGACTACGACGACTTCATCCGGATCTGGAACGACCCTGATCAAGCCGACGCGCCCCCGCCTGTGGCCGCGCTGCCCGCACTGACGCCGCTGGAGGACGAGTCCGTGTTGCCCGGGGTCATCCAAAGGACGCTGCGCAGCGTCCGCGCTGCCGAGGACGCGCAGGTGACCGTCGCGGCGTCAGAGCGCGGTTACACCCTCCAGGTGACAGGGCCGTCCAGCACCATGCGCATCAACTACGTCAAGGGCGGCCGCACCGACTACAGCTGGGGCCCCGACCCCCGGAATCCGTTCCAGGTCTACGACGCGTACGGCGTGGAGCGCACCGAGCACTTTTCCCGGGACCTGAACACTGCCCTGGCCCAGATCCTGGGCACGGCCTCCGCCCCGACCGTACCTTCACAGCTGGGCAATCCCCGTTCGTCCAGCGTGCAGAACTCCGTCCAGGTCCGACGCCACAGCGTAATCCGGGTCTGACCCCCCGGCCCCCTTTACCCGGTCCCTTGGGACTTGGTGGCCGGGGGCAGGCCGCGGCCGTGGCGGGGTCTGCGGGTTGCCTCTTGCGCTGCTTACCTGCCGCGGCATGACGGTGGGGGCGCCCGACGGCGACGGGCGCCCCCACCGTCCGTTACCCGGTATGCGCCTGCGCCTGTCGGTGGCACCCCATCGCCCACCGCGCTCAGACCTTCACACCCCTCATTCAGACCTGCAGACAAGGAGTTGACTTTTCTCATGCCGTTGACGTCGATGATCGGCACTGATGCGATCACCATCACCCGCGGCCGCGGGGGAGAAGTCGAAGCCGACGGCCCCCTCGATGAGTGTGCTGTGCGCCTTCTGCTGCGGGCCGGCTTCCTGGCAGAGGGGACGTTGTCCGGCTACTGGTACCGCCTCCCTTTCGATCTGGGGGGAGCGTGGGAGAACCAGACTGCCTCTCACGCCGCTCAGATGCTCACCGCCGCGCGTTATCGGGTCGTCCTTGACCCCGCACTACGGCCCGCCCAGCCCACTGCCGGAACGCCCAGCCTCCCGCAGGGCCGCGCCACCAACCAGCCACCACCTTTGAAAGCAGTGGCCACGCCGCTCCCGGAAACGGAGACTCCATGATCCCCAACCGGCCCGAGCCGACCGCATCGCCGGACCCGAACGGTGACGCCGACCAGCAGCAGTCCGGGCAGCGGGCTTTGAGCATCCTGGATCGTGCCGTCAGCATGGCCAGCCGCCGCTCCAGGAACTTCGCCCCTGACTCCTTGGCCGTCACCCTTCACGCCCCGGCCGGCGTGCTGGCCCTCGACGCGCGCAGCCGCGGCGGCGTGTCCCGCCCGGCCCCGGGCTTCCCGGACCTGCCTCTGCCCGTCTACGCCGTCACCCCCCGTGACCTGGCAGGGTTCACCGGCCTTCTC
>NZ_JBEXKU010000194.1:0-2387 GCF_040609575.1 Streptomyces sp. NPDC004647
TCTCGCCGCCATCCACGACGAGCTCTACCGGCGCTCCCTGCACGGCGGCTGGCCCGACGCCACCCTCACCCCCGGAGTCACCGTCCGCACCGCCGGCCGGGTCGGGACCACCCGGGTGGAACTCCATCTGGAGCACGCCCAGCAAGGCACCCGCAGCCGCCTCACCACGGACGGCGTCGTCCTCGCGACCGGCTACCGTGAACGCCGTCTCGACAGCCTCCTCGCCCTGCTCGACCCCTATCTGCACCGGGACGAGGGGATGCGCCCGAGCGTCGACGAGCACCACCGGCTGGTCCTCGACCGCGAGGTCACGGGCTCCATCCACGTCCAGAACGCCGGGTGCCACAGCCACGGTGTCGGCGCGCCCGACCTGGGTCTGGCCGCCTGGCGCAGCGCGGCCATCCTCAACTCCCTGACGGGCGAGGAGCACTACCCCCTCCCCGCCCGCACCGCGTTCACCACCTTCGGGTTCGACGCCGCGGACGGACGGCGGCCGCGTCCCGCGAGCGCAACCGCCAGGACGGCGGAGCTCCGTCACGTGTGACCTCCCGTCGACGGAGCCGGACCACGACAGGCCGACGGCCCAACGGCCCCGACGGCCCAAAGGTCCAAACGTCCAAAGGCCCAACGTGCCCTTCACGATGCGGACTCGAGGACTCGTCGTCCACACCCGGCCTGCCACAGTGGCTGCATGACGACATCCACACCCACTCCGTACGGCACCCCCGAGGCCCCGCGTGTCGCCGTCCGCGGCGAGGCCCGGCTCGAGGTCGACCCCGAGATCGCCAGAATCGGCATCACCGTCAACGCCCGCGGGACCGACCGGCGGACCGCCCTCGAGGACCTCGCCCGCCGCAATTCCGCCGTCCTCGACCTCGTCAAGTCCTCCGGCGAGGCCCTGGAGCAACTGGAGACCGGGGCATTCGTCATCACACCGCAGCTGACGCACAAGGGGCGCGGCGAGCGCATCCGGGCCTACCACGGTCGCGTCCACGTCACGGCGACACTCGCCGACTTCACCGCGCTCGGCGAGCTCGTGACCCGGCTCGCCGACCTGGAACTCACCAGCGTCGACGGCCCGTGGTGGGGGCTGCGCCCCGACTCGCCCGCCCACCGGGAAGCCAGGCAGCAGGCCGTACGTGAAGCGGTGCAGCGGGCACGCGAGTACGCGGGCGCGCTCGGTGCGCAGCTGGTGGCCCTGGTCGAACTCGCCGACGAGGGAGCGGAACACGCCGTACCGGTCGCCGTGGCGGCGCCCGCCGGGCTCCGGACGCGGGGCTATGCCGGGGGGATGGAGAGCGGTGAGGCCCCGCCGCTGGACCTCGAGCCCCAGCGGCAGACCGTCCACGCGCATGTGAACGCGCGCTTCACCATGTCACCGCCGCAGCTCCAGCAGGACCTCAACGCTACGATCCGGCCCGGCAGTTGAATGCTGCCGGGCCGCTGTCCGTATGAAGGGTGTGGGGGTGCGACGCGTGGGGAACGTGAGGCATGCCTAACGGCATGTCCGGCTCAGCGCGCAGGCCGGACCTGCGTAGCGCCCGCCCACTCCCAGCAGCCCGCTGGGCGCAGCACTTCACGTACGCACCGGAGGATCGCATGACGCCGCCCGGACATCCGTCCGCCCCCGAGGAGGAGCCCCTCGACCTGCTCGGCGTGGGCACCGGCCCGTTCAACCTCTCCCTCGCCGCACTCGCCGACGGCCTGCCAGGACTGAACGGCGCGTTCCTGGAACAGCGCTCCGCCTTCGACTGGCACCCCGGCCTGCTCATCGAAGGCGCCACCCTCCAAGTGCCCTTCCTGGCCGACCTGGTGAGCCTCGTCGCACCGAGCAGCCCCTGGTCCTTCCTCAACTTCCTGCGCGCCCGCGACCGGCTGTTCCCCTTCTACTTCGCCGAGCGTTTCCACATCCAGCGCGCCGAGTACGACGCGTACTGCCGCTGGGTCAGCGGACAGCTGCCGACCGTGCACTTCGGACACCAGGTCGACGTCGTCAGCTGGGATCCGCGGCGCCACGCTTTCGAGGTGGACTTCACCCGCCTCGACGAACACGGCGACGCGGAAGGCGTCGGCCGCCTCTTCGCCCGCAACCTCTCACTCGGCGTCGGCACCGCCCCCCACGTCCCCGCCCCCCTGCGCCCCCTCGCCGAGGACCCGCACGCCCTCGTCCTGCACGCGGCCGACTACCTCGCCCACCGCGACCGGCTGCTCGCCGCCCGCCACGTCACCGTCGTCGGGTCCGGGCAGTCCGGGGCCGAGGTGTTCCTGGATCTGCTGCGGGCGCGGCCCGTCGGGCGGGAGGGGCTGAGCTGGCTGGCCCGTACCCCGGCGTTCGCACCGATGGAGTACAGCAAGCTCGGCCTGGAGCACTTCACCCCCGACTACGC
>NZ_JBEXKU010000195.1:0-2276 GCF_040609575.1 Streptomyces sp. NPDC004647
AATCTGACGGGTGGTGTGGCGTCGGCCGAGGAGTTGTGCTCGGCCGAGTACTGGGTGCGTCATGTCCGTGAGGCCGTGCGCTTCGCCGACGGCGTACGGACGCTGGCCGAGCAGGGTGTGACCACGTTCCTGGAGCTCGGCCCGGACGGTGTGCTGTCCGCCATGGCCCAGGAATCCGTACCCGACGGCGCCGTGACCGTACCGGCGCTCCGCAAGGACCGTGACGAGGAGACCACCCTCGTCACCGCACTGGCCCGGCTGCATGTCCACGGCGTGCGCGTGGAGTGGCCGGGGTTCTTCGCAGGCACCGGCGCCCAGCAGGTGGATCTGCCGACGTACGCCTTCCAACACGAGCGCTTCTGGCCGAAGATGACCTTCCAACCGGCCGACGCGACCGGTCTAGGACTGACCTCCGCCAACCACCCGCTGCTCGGCGCCGCCATGTCCGTGGCGGGCTCCGACGAACTTCTGCTGACCGGCACCCTCTCGCTGGCCACCCACCCGTGGCTGGCCGACCATGTCGTCAGCGGGATGGTCTTCTTCCCCGGCACCGGATTCCTCGAACTCGCGATCAGGGCCGCCGACCAGGCCGGATGCGACCGCGTCGAGGAACTGATGCTGGCCGCCCCGCTCATCCTGCCCCGCACGGGCGCCGTCCAGGTGCAGATCTCCATCGGCGGCGCGGACGAGGAGGGCCGCCGCGAGCTGCGCTTCCACACCCGCCCCGCGGACGCCCGCGACGACGAGTGGACGCTGCACGCCTCCGGGCGGATCGGCAGCGGCGAGCAGGTCCTCGGCTTCGACGGAGCCGTATGGCCGCCCAAGGGCGCGACCGTGGTGGATACCGAGGGGCTGTACGACCGCTACGCAAGCAACGGACTCGAGTACGGCCCGGTCTTCCGCGGCCTGCGCGCGGTCTGGCGCCGGGGCGAGGAGATCTTCGCCGAGGTCGCCCTCGACCGCGATGTCAGCGACGCGAACGACTTCGGCGTACACCCGGCGCTGCTCGACTCCGTCCTGCACAGCACGGTGTTCGCCAGCGCGGACGGCGACGACCGCAGTCTGTTGCCCTTCGCCTGGAACGGGGTGTCCCTGCACGCCTCCGGGGCCTCCACCCTGCGCGTGCGGGTGACCAGCAACGGCAAGGACTCCGTCCAGCTGGCCGCCGTCGACGTCCAGGGCGAACCGGTGATCTCGGTGGACTCGCTGGTCCTCCGGGCGGCAGGCCCCCAGGCGGCCGGCAGCGGCCGCCGCGACGAGCTGAACTCGCTCTTCCGCATCGACTGGGTGCCCGGCCCACCGGAGAAGGCGTCCGCGGACACCGAATGGGTGGTGCTCGGCACGGACGAACTGGGCCTGACCGCCGCCCTCGCCACAACCGGCGCCGCCAGGCTCGGCGCCCCGGCGGACACCCTCGCCGAACTGGCCGCCCGCGACGCCGCGGCGGTGCCCGGAACCGTCGTCGTAACGCTCCGGGGCGACAGCGCGCGCGGCGCCGAGTCGGCCCACGAACTCGCGCACTACGCGCTGACGTTGGTACAGGAGTGGCTGGCCGATGAGCGGTTCGCCGACTCGCGGCTGGTGTTCGTCACCCGGGGCGCCGTCGAGGATGCCACCCAGGACGTCACCGATGTCGCCGCCGCCTCGGTGTGGGGCCTGGTGCGCTCCGCGCAGGCGGAGAACCCCGGGCGGTTCCTGCTCGTGGACGCCGACGACTCGGCGTCCGGACTCCCCGGGCTGCCGGGGCTGGTGGACGCGGACGAGCCGCAGGCCGTGGTCCGCGCGGGTGCGCTGCGGGTGGGCCGGCTCGCCCGGCTGGAATCGGGTACGGGCCTGGTGCCGCCGGCCGGCGGACCCTGGCGGCTGGGCAGCAGGGCCAAGGGCAGTCTGGACGGTCTGATCCTGGATCCGTTCGCCGAGGTTCTCCAACCGCTGACCGGCCGCGAGGTACGGATCGAGGTCCGCGCGGCCGGGGTCAACTTCCGCGATGTCCTCAACGCCCTGGGCATGTACCCCGGCGACGCCGGACTGTTCGGCTCCGAGGCGGCCGGTGTCGTGGTCGACACCGGGCCCGATGCTACCGATCTGCGGGTCGGCGACCGGGTCATGGGCATGCTCTTCGGCGGCTTCGGCACCCATGTGGTGGGCGACGAGCGCATGATGACCCCCGTACCGGAGGACTGGTCGTGGGAGATGGCGGCGTCGGTGCCGTTGGTGTTCCTGACGGCGTACTACGCCCTGGTGGAGTTGGGTGGGTTGCGGCGTGGGGAGAAGGT
>NZ_JBEXKU010000196.1:0-2085 GCF_040609575.1 Streptomyces sp. NPDC004647
CACGCCCCTGCCCATACGTCGCCAACAACGCCTGCGCCTCGATCGGATCACCCAGCGTCGTACCCGTACCATGCGCCTCGACCGCATCCACATCCGCGACGGAAAGGCGTGCGTTCGCCAAGGCCTGGCGGATGGCGCGCTGTTGTGACGGCCCGTTCGGGGCCGTGAGGCCATTGCTCGCACCGTCCTGGTTCACGGCGGAGCCCCGTACGACAGCCAGGACCGGGTGGCCGTTGCGGCGCGCATCCGACAGCCGCTCCACCAGCAGTACACCCACACCTTCGGCCCAGGCCGTGCCGTCCGCACCTGCCGCGAAGGACTTGCAGCGCCCACTGTGCGACAGCCCGCGCTGCCGACTGAACTCGACGAACGTCTCCGGCGTAGCCATCACACACACGCCGCCCACAAGAGCGAGGTTGCACTCCGCCGATCGCAGCGCCTGAATCGCCCAGTGCAGCGCCACCAGCGATGACGAGCAGGCCGTGTCCACCGTCGTCGAGGGCCCCTCCAGGCCGAGTACGTACGAGACGCGGCCGGAGGCGATGGAACCGGTGTTCGCGTTGGCGGCGTAGTCGTGGTACATCATCCCGGCGAACACACCGGTCCTGCTGCCCTTCAGCGCTGTGGGGTCGATACCGGCCCGCTCGATCGCCTCCCACGACGCCTCCAGCAGCAGCCGCTGCTGCGGATCCATGAGGCGCGCCTCGTTGGGGCTGATGCCGAACAGCGCGGCGTCGAACTCCGCCGCATCGTGCAGGAATCCGCCCTGGTTCACATAGCTGGTGTTGGGGCGCGCGGACTCCGGGTCGTACAGCTCCTCCACGTTCCAGCCCCGGTCAGCCGGGAACTCGGAGATCGCGTCCACGCCACCCGCGACCAACCCCCACAGATCCTCCGGGCTCTCCACACCCCCCGGATAACGGCAGCTCATCCCGACAATCGCGATGGGCTCGCGCAGTTCGGCGGTCAGCTTACGGTGCTGCGCGCGCAGCCGCTCGGTCTCCTTCAGCGAGGTCCGGAGCGCTGCTACGAGCTTTTCGTTTTCGCTGGAGCCGGCCATTACAGATCTCCTGCTTCCCCTGTGGCGGCAGCGTTGATGCCGTCGAGCGCCATGCTGATGAGACTCTCGGTGTCAAGATCGTCGATGGAGTCCTCGCCCTCCGTCTCTCCGCCGACGTGCGGTACCTCACCGAGCAGGCCGGTGTCTGTCACCCCGCCGAGTTCGAGCAGGTTCTGCAACAGACCCGCGTCACGCAGCCTGGTGAGCGGAATGCTCAGCAGCACCTTGCGGACCTGCTCGTCCTCGCCGCCGTCCGTACCCGCGCCGTCCGGACCCAGGTGCTCCAGCAAATGGACCGCGAGCGCCTGCACGCTCGGGTAGTCGAAGACCAGAGTCGGTGGCAGACGGAGTCCAGTCTCCGCGTTGACGGCGTTACGGAACTCGACGGCGCTGAGCGAGTCGAAGCCAAGGTCACCGAAGGCGCTGCCGGGTTCGATGGCGTCCGGGCTGTCGTGCCCGAGCGTCGCCGCCACATGGGTACGGACGATCCCGAGCAGCACGTCCTCGCGCTGCTCCGGCAACAGGCCGGCCAGCCTCGCCTTGAGCGCTTCCGCCGCGGCGGCCGAGCCCGCGCCGCCGCTACCGCCGGTGCCCGACCCCGCGGTGGCGACCCGGCGTGCCCGTCGGCGGATGAGTCCTCGGAACAGCTCCGGTATGTCGTCGCCGCCCTCGCTGTGCGCATGCGCGGCGAACACCTCGAGATCGAGGTGGATGGGGATGAGGGCGGGGCTGGGGAGGGTGGTGGCGGTGTCGAAGAGGGCCAGGCCTTCGTCCGCGGTGAGTGCCGTGACGCCGGTACGGGCCATGCGCTGCAGGTCGGCCTCGCTCAGCTCGCCCGCCATGCCCGCGGCCTCGTCGGCCCACAGGCCCCAGGCAAGAGACTGCGCAGGCAGGCCCTGGGCACGGCGATGGACCGCAAGAGCATCCAGGAAGGCATTCGCCGCCGCATAACTCCCCTGACCCGGATTGCCGAACACACCAGCCGCGGAGGAGAAGGTGACGAAGGCGGTGAGGTCGGACCGGTC
>NZ_JBEXKU010000197.1:0-1969 GCF_040609575.1 Streptomyces sp. NPDC004647
CCGACGGAGTGGCCCGAGACCGACCGGGTACGGCGCGCGGGTGTCTCGTCCTTCGGGATCAGTGGGACGAACGCCCACGTCATCCTCGAACAGCCCGAGCCGGTGGCCGAGACCGCGCCCGAGTCGGCCGCGGTGGAGACCGCGTCGCGGGCTGTGGTGCCGTGGGTTCTCTCGGGCAAGACGCCGGAGGCGCTGGCGGCTCAGGCGGCGCGGCTGCTGTCGATGGTGGACAGCGAGGCCGCTCCCAGGCCGGTGGACGTCGGGTACTCGCTGGTGACGAGCCGCTCGGTGTTCGAACACCGAGCGGTGGTGCTGGCGAGTGGGTCCGCGGACGCGGTGCGCGCGCTGACCGCCCTGACGTCGGGTGCCCCGGATCCTTCGGTGGTCTCGGGTGCGGTGCTCGGTGGGAGGACGGCGTTGCTGTTCTCGGGTCAGGGCAGTCAGCGGATCGGTATGGGCCGGGAGTTGTACGAGCGCTTCCCAGTGTTTGCGGAGGCGCTGGACTCCGTACTTGCCGCACTGGACGGTGAGTTGGAGCGTCCACTGTGTGAGGTGATGTGGGGCGATGACGCTGAACTGCTGAATGACACGGGCTTTGCTCAGCCTGCTTTGTTCGCGGTTGAGGTGGCGTTGTTCCGGCTGGTGGAGTCCTGGGGCGTCACGCCCGACTTCGTGGCGGGTCATTCGATCGGTGAGGTTGCCGCTGCTCATGTGGCGGGGGTGTTCTCGCTGGAGGACGCCTGCACACTGGTCGTGGCACGGGCGAAGCTGATGCGGGCGCTGCCGGCCGGTGGTGCGATGGTCGCGGTGC
Source organism: Streptomyces sp. NPDC004647 (assembly GCF_040609575.1). Taxonomy (NCBI): domain Bacteria; kingdom Bacillati; phylum Actinomycetota; class Actinomycetes; order Kitasatosporales; family Streptomycetaceae; genus Streptomyces; species Streptomyces sp. NPDC004647. The sequence goes on from NZ_JBEXKU010000197.1 coordinate 812, forward strand.
AGGCGACGGAGGGCGAGGTTCTTCCGCTGCTGTCCGGCGAGGTGTCGATCGCCGCCGTGAACGGTCCCGCGTCGGTGGTTGTCTCCGGCGACGAGAAGGCGGCCCTGAAGGTGGCGGCGCGGCTGGAGGAGCAGAGCCGTAAGACGAGTCATCTGCGGGTGTCGCACGCGTTCCACTCGCCGTTGATGGACCCGATGCTGGACGAGTTCCGTGCGGTGGTGGAGGGGTTGTCGTTCGGGGCTCCGCGTATTGCGGTGGTGTCGAATCTGACGGGTGGCGTGGCGTTGGCCGAAGAGCTGTGCTCGGCCGAGTACTGGGTGCGTCATGCCCGTGAGGCCGTGCGCTTCGCGGACGGCGTGCGGACGCTGGCCGAGCAGGGTGTGACCACGTTCCTGGAGCTGGGGCCGGACGGTGTGCTCTCGGCCATGGCCCAGGAATCCGTACCGGACGGCGCGGCGCTCGTACCGATGCTCCGTAAGAACCGGGACGAGGAGCTGACCGCGCTCACCGCGCTGGCTCGCGTACACGCGCACGGTACGGCGGTCGACTGGACGGCGTTGTTCGCCGGTGCGCGGCGGGTCGAGTTGCCCACGTACGCCTTCCAGCACCAGTGGTTCTGGCCTGCGGGTTCGCAGTCCGGTGCCGCCGGTGATGTGCGCGCGGCGGGTCTGGGTTCCGCCGAGCATCCGCTGCTGGGCGCGGCGGTCGAACTCGCCGCAGGTCAGGGTGTGCTGTTCACCGGCAGGCTGTCGGTCCAGTCGCATCCGTGGCTGGTCGATCACGCGGTCATGGGCCGGATTCTCCTTCCCGGCACTGCCATGCTTGAGCTGGCGTTCCGTGCCGGTGACGAGGTCGGCTGCGACCGGGTCGAGGAGTTGACGCTCGCTGCGCCGCTCACTCTTCCGGAGCGTGGTGCGGTTCAGGTGCAGGTCGCGGTCGGTATTCCCGATGAGTCGGGCCGGCGTTCGGTGGGGATCTACTCCCGCCCGGAGGGGGACGCGGCGGATGCGCCCTGGACGCAGCACGCCACCGGCGCGCTGGCCGACCGTTCCGAGGGAGCGGACTCCGGTTTCGATGCGACGGTGTGGCCGCCGACCGGTGCGGAGGCTCTCGATGTTGAGGGTTGCTATGAGCGGTTCGCCGAGCTGGGGTTCGCGT
>NZ_JBEXKU010000198.1:0-1964 GCF_040609575.1 Streptomyces sp. NPDC004647
GCTGCGTTGGCTGATTGTGTCCTGAACGAGAAAGGGAGTTGGTTGTAGGACAGCTTCTGGAATCGGTGCTGTGCGAGAGATGAAGGAAGGCCCTTCGAAGCCGCCTTGCGGAAGGAGGCTTCAAACCGCCTCATGCCGCGTTAGCCGAAGACTGTCGTGGTGAGCGATGAGGAAAAGGCGTCCAAGAGGCGTCAGGTGGGGATCGGGAAGACGAGTGCAAACGAATCGTTGCTGAAGCGTCGTTAAGCAGACAGATGACATCGAAACCGGGGTCTTTAGCTAACTCCGGGATGAGCCTGGCGGCTATCCGCTTACTGGCCAGGTGGTGTCCGGCGTGTAGACGACGTGAGCCCGGTCTGCCGCTCTCGCATGGAACAGGAGAAGGCGCGCCTCGATACTGTCCTGCCCGTCAGGGGAGGCGAGAGGGAGTGTCCCAAGTGGCGGACACCACAAGGGATCGAGTACCGATGCGGGGAGCGCTGGCGGACCGGTTCGTAGTAGTGATGAAGCTCCTGTAATGGGAGTGGAGCGAAGGGGCCGGGCCATTCGTGACGTGGTTTATCTAGACAACCGGGATTTCCGGGAGGACCTACATGGACGCGTTGAAGTCATCAGGCAAGCCGTTTGATATTTCGAAGCGGGAAGTCTGGGAGGCATACGAAGGAGTGAAAGCAAACAGAGGCGCACCCGGCGTGGACAGTCGGTCCATCGAGGACTTCGAGAAGGATCTGAAGGGCAACCTGTACAAGATCTGGAACCGAATGTCGTCAGGGACCTACTTCCCGCCGCCGGTGCGTGCGGTGGAGATAGCCAAGTCGTCTCCCGGAGGCGGCATGAGGATCTTGGGCGTGCCCACGGTGGCCGACAGAATCGCCCAGACCGTAGTGGCCAGGCATCTCATGGAACGGGTCGAGCCCGTTTTCCATGAAGACTCCTACGGCTACCGGCCCGGACGGTCGGCACTCGATGCGGTGGAACGCTGCCGTCAGCGCTGTTGGAAGAGGGACTGGGTGATCGATCTCGATGTCCAGAAGTTCTTCGACAGCGTCCGGTGGGACCTCATCGTCAAGGCCGTGGAAGCGCACACCGATGCCCGTTGGGTGATTCTTTATGTGAAGCGATGGCTCCAAGCCCCGCTTCAACTGCCCGACGGCACCTTGCAGGTTCGGGACCGAGGAACCCCGCAAGGTTCAGCGGTCTCACCCGTGCTGGCGAACCTGTTCATGCACTACGCGTTCGATACGTGGCTGGCCCGTAAGTGGCCCGGCATCACGTTCGAGCGCTATGCCGACGACGCGGTTGTGCACTGCGTGTCGGAGCGTCAGGCCCGCGAAGTGCTGGCCTCGCTGATGGACAGGATGGAGGAGGTCGGGCTGCGACTGCATCCTGACAAGACCCAGATTGTGTACTGCCGGGATGGTAAGCGCCGACGGCCCTTTGGGCAGACGGAGTTCACCTTCCTCGGGTACACGTTTCGCGCACGCGAAAGCCGGAATAAGCACGGGCGGCGGTCCACGTCGTTCGAGCCGGCGGTCAGCAAGGTAGCTCTGAAGAGGATGAGTGCTGAAGTCCGCAGCTGGCGGCTTCACACCCGGTCCGACCTCTCCTTCGTAGAGCTCGCGCGGCGGATCAATCCGATCGTGCGGGGTTGGATGCAGTACTTTGGCCGGTTCTACCGGTCGGCGCTGACTCCCCTCTTGATGCGCATCAATGCCTACTTGGTGCGGTGGATCCGCCAGAAGTACAAGAAGCTCGCGGCGCTGCGGAAGGCGCTCCAGAAGATGTGGGAGATCGCCGATCGGTATCCCCGCATGTTCGCGCACTGGAGATGGACCACAGTGGCGTCCGTGGCCTGGTGATCAGAGTGGCAAGAGCCGTGTAACGGGAGACTGTTACGCACGGATTCTGTGAGAGCCGGGGGGTGTGATTCCCCCCGGCTACTCGGCAGACCGTCGTGGTGAGCG
>NZ_JBEXKU010000199.1:0-1958 GCF_040609575.1 Streptomyces sp. NPDC004647
GGTGATCTTCTCAGTCATGTCAGCGAGTCTGACCAGCGTGGTGCCAGCACGCACCGCAATTTCCCCACCGGCAAGCACTCCGCAGCGACGTGAGGGTCGGGTGGCCCGGGGGAGTCTCACCCCCGGGCTCCCACGGAACGGAGCGTGACAGTCTCCCGTCACTCCGCTCTTCTCATCGAGCCCACACGAACTCGCGGTCCCACGCCCAGTGCTTGAAGAGTCCCGGTGCTCGTTGCACGAGCCCCGTCCACCATGCACGGAAGCGTTTGTAGCCCCGCAGCCGTTTGTACTTCTTCCGCGCCCATCGCATCAGGTAGGTGTTGATGCGTCGCAGGAAGGGATACAACTGCGACCGGTAGAACCGGCCGTAGTACGTCATCCAGCCCGACACGATCGGATTGATCCAGTCGGCGAGCTCGATGAGTTCGAGTCTGGTGCGCCGGTGAATCCGCCATTCGCGGACCTGCTGGCCCATGGCTTTGAGGGCCTCTGAACTGACCGCGGGCAGGAACGACGTGAATGCTTTGCCGTCCGGATACCGGGCCTTCCGGGGGGCGAACGTATACCCAAGGAACTTGAACGACGTGTGCTCAGCAGAGCCTCGCCGTCTGTTGTCCTTGCAGTAAACGAGCTTGGTCTTGTCGGGATGCAGCCGCAGCCCGACTTCCTCCATCCTCGCTTCGAGCGCCGCCCACACTTGCCGGGCCTGTCGCTCGGTCACACAGTGCACCACCGCATCATCCGCATAGCGTTCGAAGTCCACCGACGGGAATTCCCGTGCGAGGAACATATCGAAGGCATAGTGCATGAAGAGGTTGGCGAGCACGGGCGAGACCGCAGACCCCTGAGGAGTCCCCCGGTCTCGCTTTTGAAGGGTTCCGTCAGGCAGTTGAAGCGGCGCAACGAGCCACCGCTTCACGTACAGCACTACCCAACGCTGGTTAGTGTTCGCCTCCACGGCCTTGACCATGAGAGCGTGATCCACGGAGTCGAAGAACTTCTGGACATCGAGGTCCAGGACCCAGTCCTTCTTCCAGCACCGCTGTCGACACCGCTCGACAGCCTGCAACGCCGACCGCCTGGGCCGATACCCGTAGGAGTCGTCGTGGAAGATCGACTCCGTCCGGGACTCTAGCGCCAGAGCGACCACCGTCTGAGCTATTCGGTCGGCCACAGTGGGCACCCCGAGAACTCTCGTTCCTCCGGGTTTGGGGATCTCCACTGCCTTCACCGGTGGCGGAAAGTACGTCCCCGAGGACATCCGGTTCCAGATCTTGTACAGGTTTCCCCGCAAGCCCTTCTCGAAGTCCTCGATCGAGCACTCGTCTACCCCGGCCGCACCCTTGTTGGCCTTGACTCTTTCGTATGCCTCCCACACCAGCCGCTTCGAAATGGCGAACGGCTTGTCCGCCGGTCCTGACATGCTCACCCGCTTCCTCCCGGGGTATTCCCGGTTGTTCGCGCGAACAGATCATCAATGAGCCGGCCCCTTCGCTCCACCCCGATTACCGGAGCTTCACCGCTACTACGAGCCGGTCCGCCAGCGCGTGCCGCATCGGTACTCAACGCCTCACGGTTTCCGCCGCCCAGCGCGCTCCCTCTCGCCAACTCGCCTCTCTGAGGCAGAGTTGGCCGTTCAGCACTCGCCTTCCCACGTTCCATGCAGAAGCCGCAGACCGGACTCGCGCCGCCTCAATGCCGGACACCGCCTGGCCAATAGACGGGACCCCGCCAGGCTCATCCCGGCGCCCTTTAACCGCCCCGGTTTTGATGTCAGCTACTTGTTTCGACACTTCGTCAGCGGTTCGCTTTCGCTCGCCTTTCCGGTCCCCACCTGACGCCTCTTGGACGCCTTTTCCTCAACGCTCACCACGACGGTCTGCCGAGTAGCCGGGGGGAATCACACCCCCCGGCTCTCACAGAATCCGTGCGTAACAGTCTCCCGTTACACGGCTCTT
>NZ_JBEXKU010000200.1:0-1804 GCF_040609575.1 Streptomyces sp. NPDC004647
CGGGGTGCCGGTTTTTCGAGCCAAGTGGCCTGCCAGGTCCGGGAGTTGATGGTTTCGGCGCTCGGGCCGGACAGTGCAGGTGCGGGCGGAGGTTCCGAAACCCTCGGCGGACTCGGGCTGGGGTGAGTCGGCCGGGCTCGGCGGGCTTCTCCCACGGCCGCCGCAAGTCGGCGGCGGCCTCGCGCAGAAGACGGATCTGGGTGTGCGCGGCGATGATCAGCCAGGTCCAGCGTTCGCCAGCCTCGGGGGTTCGCAGCTTCGGACGGGTCCACCCAAGGGTCTGTTTCATCAGCCGGAAGGTGTGCTCGATGTCGAACCTGCGCAGGAACGCCTGCCAGCGGACGTCGACGTCTTCGCTGTTCAGGCCGGTGGCGGACGACCACAGCCAGAGCGGGAGCGGGTCGCCTCCGCCGGGCAGGCGGTCGACCTGGAGGCGGATCAGTGTGCCCTCGATGACGGGAAGTTCGCCGGTGTGGTCGATCCACGCGGAGCGAGTGGTCAGGCGCGGGTGGATGCGGTCCCAAGCCATCGCGCGGGCCGTGCCGTATCGATCGGTGACCTGCACGGTTGCCGCATCCGGCTCGCCCCAGGTGTCCGGCTTGGCGAAGCGGAACTCCTTGCCGTGCTTCGGTGGCCGCCCGCCCCGAGGGTAGGACTGGGCGTACTCCTTGAGCGAGGGCGTCGGCCGGCGCATGACGCGGTCGGAGCGCATCCGCCCCAGCACCTCGACCGGGAGGCCGTTGAGGAGGTGGGCCATGCGGGGGGCGTCGTAGCCGGCGTCGAAGACGATGAGGATGTCGCGGTCACCGACGTGCCAGCGGCCCATCTCGATCAGGTCGGTGACCACCCGGCGGAGCTGGGAGGCGGTGGCCTCGGCGACGTCGTCCTCGGGCCCGAAGCGGACGGCGTCCAGGAGCTGGCACCAGGACGTCCGGCCCGATTCGAGGGCGGCGACGAACGAGTACGGCCAGCCGGGGATGAATTGGTCCGAGGACCGTCCGCTGCGACCGTAGACGTGGCAGAACAGGCGATCCGCGCTGGTCGGCGCGTCGGGGCGGAGCCAGTTGCTGACGTCGACGGCCAGGACCAGGCGCCCGTCGGCGGCCCGCGGCATCGGCAGACCGGCCAGCACCTGCCGTAACCGGGGTACGTCCACGTTCCCGTGGTTCAGCGCCTCGTACATCGCGCCGTGCCCACGCCGGTGCTCGGCCACCAGCGTCAGATCCACCGGCGAGGTCACCGGGCCGTCCGCGCACAGCAACGCGTCCACGAGCTCGAACAGCTCGTCCCCGCGCACGGTCAGGCAGTCGAATAGTTCCTCCCGGAAGCGTGACGCTTGCGCGAACGCTTCCCCGGAACCGGCGTCAGGCAGCAGACTCACCTTCACGGCCTTCGTCTCGATCGGTGCACCTTGGTCGGAGCACATGCTCAGACGAAGGCCGCCCCAGCGTCCCGCGAATGCCCAGCTGGGCTACCCAGTTCGATACGCCGTTCGACGTCAGTCAGGCAGCGCCACGGTGAGATCCACCTCGACAAGCTGTCCCGGAAAGCCGAGCTGGGCGACGCCCAAGAGCGTGCTGGCGGTGGTGAACGCCGGACCCAGGGCAGACTCGGTGAGCCGACGCCATGCGGCTCCGAGAATGTCCCTCTCATCGCTCCGCACATAGATCACTGACCGCACCACATGTTCAGGCTGGGCACTCACCGCTGCCAGGGCAGTGAGCGCGTTCGCGACAACCTGGTCGACCTGCGTCTCGAGGGAACCGGAACCGACGAGGCCACCATTCCGATCAAGCGGGCACTG
>NZ_JBEXKU010000201.1:0-1797 GCF_040609575.1 Streptomyces sp. NPDC004647
CGGTTGTGGGTTGAGGTGGTGTCAGTCCTTGATTTCGCAGATGAGGGCGCCGGAGGTGACGGAGGCGCCGACTTCGGCGGTGAGGCCCTTGATGGTGCCGCTGCGGTGGGCGTTGAGGGGTTGTTCCATTTTCATGGCTTCGAGGACGACGACGAGGTCGCCTTCTTTGATCTCTTGGCCGTCCTCGACGGCGATTTTGACGATGGTGCCCTGCATGGGGGAGGCCAGGGCGTCGCCGGAGGCGGCGGAGCCGGCCTTCTTGGCGGTCTTGCGCTTGGGCTTTTTGGTGCCGGCGGCGGGGGCGGCGGCCACGCCCAGGGAGGAGGGCAGGGAGACCTCCAGGCGTTTGCCGCCGACCTCGACGACGACGGTTTCGCGGGTCTCGGTCTCGGTTTCGTCGGCGCCGGGGGCGGCGAAGGGCTCGATGGTGTTGGCGAACTCGGTTTCCATCCAGCGGGTGTGGACGGTGAAGTGGGCGGCGGAGCCGCCGAGCTCGGGGGCGTAGGCGGGGTCGGTGACCACGGCGCGGTGGAAGGGGATGGCGGTGGCCATGCCCTCGACGGTGAATTCTGCCAGGGCACGGGCGGCGCGTTGGAGGGCCTGGCGGCGGGTGGCGCCGGTGACGATGAGTTTGGCGAGCAGGGAGTCCCAGGCGGGGCCGATGACCGAGCCGCTTTCCACGCCGGCGTCCAGGCGGACGCCGGGGCCGGTGGGTGGGGAGAAGCGGGTGACGGTGCCGGGGGCGGGCAGGAAGCCGCGGCCGGGGTCCTCGCCGTTGATGCGGAACTCGATGGAGTGGCCGCGCACGGGTGGGTCGTCGTAGCCGAGTTTTTCGCCGTCGGCGATGCGGAACATCTCGCGCACCAGGTCGATGCCGGTGACTTCTTCGGTGACCGGGTGTTCGACCTGGAGGCGGGTGTTGACCTCGAGGAAGGAGATGGTGCCGTCGGTGCCGACGAGGAATTCCACGGTGCCGGCGCCGATGTAGCCGGCTTCGGTGAGGATGGCTTTGGAGGCGCGGTAGAGCTCGGCGTTCTGGGCCTGGGTGAGGAAGGGGGCGGGGGCTTCCTCGACGAGTTTTTGGTGGCGTCGCTGGAGGGAGCAGTCGCGGGTGGAGACCACCACGACGGTGCCGTGGCTGTCGGCCAGGCACTGGGTTTCCACGTGGCGGGGCTTGTCGAGGTAGCGCTCGACGAAGCATTCGCCGCGGCCGAAGGCGGCTACGGCTTCGCGGACGGCGGAGTCGTAGAGTTCGGGGATTTCTTCCAGGGTGCGGGCGACTTTCAGGCCGCGTCCGCCGCCGCCGAAGGCTGCCTTGATGGCGATGGGCAGGCCGTGTTCCCGGGCGAATTCCAGGACGTCCTCGGCGCCGGAGACGGGGTCGGGGGTGCCGGCGACCAGGGGGGCGCCGGCGCGTTGGGCGATGTGCCGGGCGGCGACTTTGTCGCCCAGGTCGCGGATGGCCTGGGGCGGGGGGCCGATCCAGATCAGGCCGGCGTCCAGGACGGCCTGGGCGAACTCGGCGTTCTCCGAGAGGAACCCGTAGCCCGGGTGGATGGCGTCGGCTCCCGACTCGGCTGCCGCGGCCAGGACTTTGGCCATGTCCAGATAGCTGGCGGCCGGGGTGTCACCACCCAGCGCGTAGGCCTCGTCGGCCGCGCGGACGTGCAATGCGTCCCGGTCCGGGTCGGCGTAGACGGCTACCGATCCGATCCCGGCGTCCCGACAGGCACGGGCAACGCGGACAGCGATTTCGCCACGGTTGGCGATGAGCACCTTGCGCACGATGGCTCCCTC
>NZ_JBEXKU010000202.1:0-1765 GCF_040609575.1 Streptomyces sp. NPDC004647
CTCCGGTTTCGATGCGACGGTGTGGCCGCCGACCGGTGCGGAGGCTCTCGATGTTGAGGGTTGCTATGAGCGGTTCGCCGAGCTGGGGTTCGCGTACGGTCCGGTGTTCCAGGGCCTGCGTGCCGCCTGGCGGCGTGATGGTGAGATCTTCGCCGAGGTGAGCCTTCCGGAGAGCGCGGAGGGTGACGCGGCCGCGTTCGGTCTGCACCCCGCACTGCTGGACTCCGCTCTGCACGCTTCCCTGCTCGCCGGTGACGGGGGCGAAGGCGGTGGTGGTCTGCCGTTCTCGTGGGAGGGTGTGTCGCTGCACGCGGCAGGTGCTTCGACCCTGCGGGTGCGGCTCGCTCCGGTCGGTAAGGACGCGATGTCCGTGGCCGCCGCCGACACCTCCGGCCGGCCGGTCGCTTCCGTCGATTCGCTGCTCGTACGGGCGGTGTCCGGCGAGCAGCTGAACGGGCCCACCGGGGCAGGCAGGGACTCACTGTTCGGTGTGGAGTGGACGCCGGTGGCGGCCGTGACCGAGTCGGACATTCCCGGGTCGGTCACCGTCCTCGGACCGGACACCTTCGGACTCACCGAGGTACTGGCGAAGTCCGGTACGGGCGTCGAGACGTACGCCGATCTGGTGTCGCTCGCGGCCGGGGAGTCCCCGGTGCCGGGGGTCGTGCTGGTGCCCGTACTCGGCGCAGCGGACGGGGCCGCGGACGGTGCCGCGGCAGGGGCCGTATCCGGCTCGGTGCGCGAGGTCGTGTCCCGGGCGCTGGGACAGCTCCAGCAGTGGCTGGCCGAGGAGCGGTTCACCGGTTCGCGGCTGGTGTTCGTCACCCGAGGAGCCGTGGCCGTGGACGGCGGCACAGTCGCCGACCTGGCGGCGGCCTCCGTATGGGGTCTGGTGCGCTCCGCGCACTCGGAGAACCCGGGCTGCTTCGGGCTTCTGGATCTCGACCCGGCGGATGACGCCGACACGTTGGTGCCGCTGACCCGGGCTCTCGGCTCCGACGAGCCGCAGTTGGTCCTCCGAGGAGGTGCGGTCAGGGCCGCCAGGCTGGACCGCGTGACCCTCCCGGAGCCTGTCACCCCGGCTGACGGAGGGACAGGAGAGGGCTGGGAGCGGGGCGGCACCGTACTGATCACCGGCGGTACGGGTGGTCTGGGTGGCGTACTGGCCCGGCATCTGGTTGCGGAACGCGGCGTGCGCCGCCTGCTGCTGCTCAGCCGCCGGGGTCTCGGCGCGGAGGGCGCGGAAGCGCTCGTCGAGGAGCTGGAGCTGCTCGGCGCCGACGTCACGGCCGCGGTCTGTGATGTCGCCGACCGGGGCGCGCTGGCCGAGGTGTTGGCCGCCGTACCCGCCGAGCATCCGGTCTCGGCGGTCGTGCACACGGCTGGTGTGCTGGATGACGGTGTGGTCGGTTCGTTGACGCCGGAGCGGCTGGATACGGTCCTGCGGCCGAAGGTGGATGCGGCGTGGCATCTGCACGAGCTGACCCGCGGTCTCGGGCTGGCGGCGTTCGTGGTGTTCTCGTCCGTGGCCGGTGTGTTCGGTGGTGCGGGGCAGGGTAACTACGCTGCCGCGAATACCTTCCTGGATGCCTTGGTGGCGCGTCGGCGGGCGGAGGGTCTGCCGGGTGTGTCGCTGGCCTGGGGTCCGTGGGACCAGGCGGGGGGGATGACCGGGAGCGTGGCCGAGGCGGACATGCAGCGGCTGGCCCGCTCGGGAATGCCGCCGCTCTCCGTCGAGCAGGGAATCGCGCTGTTCGACGCGGCG
>NZ_JBEXKU010000203.1:0-1670 GCF_040609575.1 Streptomyces sp. NPDC004647
TCCAGCGCCTCCGCGAACACCGGGAACCGCCCGTACAACTCCCGGCCCATACCGATCCGCTGACTGCCCTGACCCGAGAACAGCACCGCCGTCCTCCCACCGAGCACCGCACCCGACACCACCGAAGGATCCGGGGCACCGGACGCCAGGGCCGCGAGGGCCCGTACCGCGTCACCGGGGTTGCCGGCCAGTACCACCGCGCTGTTGTCGAAGACCGACCGGCCCGTGGCCAGCGAGAACCCGACGTCCACCGGCCGCAGCTCCGGACCGGCCTCAACGTAGGAGAGCAGCCTGGCCGCCTGGCCGCGCAGCGCCTCCGGCGTCTTGCCGGAAAGCACCCACGGCACCACACCCGGCTCCACCGCAGGAGCTTCCGGCCTGGCGACCACCGTTCCCTGGATGACCGTGGGCGGTTGCTCCAGGATGACGTGCGCGTTCGTCCCACTGATTCCGAACGACGACACAGCCGCACGCCGCGCCCGGCCGGCCTCCGGCCACTCCGTCGGCTCGGTCAGCAGCTCCACCGCGCCCGCCGACCAGTCGACGTGGGAGGACGGGGCGTCGACGTGCAGCGTCTGCGGCAGCACACCGTGCCGCATCGCCATGATCATCTTGATGACGCCGGCGACGCCGGACGCGGCTTGGGTGTGACCGATGTTCGACTTGACGGAGCCGAGGAGCAGTGGACGCTCCGGGTCGCGGTCGCGCCCGTACGTGGCGAGCAGCGCCTGTGCCTCGATCGGATCGCCCAGCGTCGTTCCCGTACCGTGTGCCTCGACCACATCGACGTCGTCGGCGGAGAGTCCACCGCCGGCGAGCGCCTGACGGATCACCCGCTGCTGCGAAGGACCGTTCGGCGCCGTCAGACCATTCGACGCACCGTCCTGGTTCACTGCGGAACCCCGCACCACCGCCAGCACCTGGTGGCCATTGCGCCGCGCGTCCGAGAGACGCTCCAGCACCAGCATGCCGACGCCCTCGGACCAGCCGACACCGTCCGCCGACTCGGAGAACGCCTTGCAACGCCCGTCGGGGGCCAGGCCCCGCTGCCGGGAGAAGTCGACGAACACCGTCGGCGTGGACATCACGGTCACGCCGCCGGCCAGCGCCAGCGAGCATTCACCACTGCGCAGTGCCTGCATAGCCCAGTGCATCGCCACCAGCGACGACGAACAGGCGGTGTCCACCGTCACCGCCGGACCCTCCAGGCCCAGCGTGTACGACACCCGGCCGGACGCCAGACTCGTGCTGCCGCCTCCCTGGAAGCCCTCGAACTCAGAGCCTCCCAGCAGAGAGGTGTAGTCGCTGTACATCACACCGGCGAACACACCGGTCGCACTGCCCTTCAGCGAGACAGGGTCGATCCCGGCCCGCTCGATCGCCTCCCAGGACGCTTCGAGCAGCAAGCGCTGCTGCGAGTCCGTGGCCAGCGCTTCACGCGGCGACATCCCGAAGAAGGCGGGATCGAACTCATCCGCCGTGTGCAGGAATCCACCCTGGCGTGTGTACGAGGTACCCATGTGGTCGGGGTCCGGATTGAACAGCCCGTCCACGTCCCAGCCACGGTTGGTCGGGAAGCCGGAGATCGCGTCCGCACCCTCGGTGACCAGCCGCCACAAATCCTCCGGCGAGGCCACCCCACCCGGATACCGGCAGCTCATCCCCACCAC
>NZ_JBEXKU010000204.1:0-1654 GCF_040609575.1 Streptomyces sp. NPDC004647
AGAGCTCATGGTTATCGAACGGGATGATCCAGAACCAGCCGCGCTCGAAGAGGTGGTGCATGGTGCCCTCGTGCCAGCGCACGGGCGGCCGGCTCGGCGGGGGCGCGCACCACATCGTCGAAGGGGCGCACCCCGATCATATGCGTGAACAGGGAGCGGAGTGGTGCTGGAACCGGGCTGGCTGCTCACGCAGCCCCAAGTGGTCCGCGAGCGGTGAGCGGAAGCCGCTGGCGTCCACCACATAGCGTGCCGTGACCTCCCGTTCGTCGGTGCCGGTCAGCGTCACACCGTCGTCGTCGAAGGCGATCTGCGCCACCCGCCACTGCTGCCGTGTGGCGCAGCCGTACCCGACCGCGACCCGGAAGAGATAGGCGTCGCTGTCCTGCCGGAAGAGGTGGCTCTCGGAGGTCAGCGCGTCGGGTATGACGAACTGGTGCGCCTCCGTCGGGTCGGGCTCCTCGCCCGGCCGGTGCAGCATGAAGCCGAAGTGCCGCTTACGCCCGAAGGTGTTGCTCACCTGCTCGTTGATGGTGGTCGCATCGGCCAGTGCCTGGAACTCGGGGACGTCGAAACGCTCGGCGATCACCTGCAGCCATGCGACGAGCTGGGGAATCATCGACTCACCCACCGCGAAACGCGGGTGGGTGGCCCCGTCAGCGAGTAGCACCCTGACACCGCTGCGGGCCAGTACGGCGCCGAGGGTGGATCCGGCGATGCCCGATCCGAGGATCACCACGTCGTAGCTCGGCTTCTGCTTGGACACTGTCGGTTCCCTTCGCAGTCGTCGAGTCCCGGACGTCGCAGTGGCTCCGCGTCCGCCCCATCACGTTGTCGGGTGCCGATGAAGGCGCGAATAAGCACACATAGGCCACCGCCCCGTAGGGCGGTGGCCCTGCGGTCAGACGCGGCCCTGCTGCAACTCCTCGGGGGTCCGGGCGGCGGACGGCTGCTCGCCCTCCGAGGAGTGCTCCGGGCTGGAGGCTGCCTCGTCGGAGGCGGGCCGGGATCCCCCGCCGGACGACCGTCCGGGGATGGCGAGCAACCGGCCCAAGGAGTGGGGGAACCACCAGTTGGACCGCCCCAGGAGGGTGACCAGTGCCGGGGTGAGGAAGCCCCGGACCACGGTGGCGTCGATGATGATGCCCGCCGCCAGTGCGGTGGCGAACACCTTCACATCGGTGATCGGGATGCTGGCCAGCGCGGTGAAGGCCAGGAAGAGGATGAGGGCCGCGGAGGTGACGAGCCGTCCGGTGCGGCTGATGCCGGTCACGACGGACGGCACCACGGTGTTCCGCTCCCCCTTGGCGGCCAGGTCGAGATGGGTCTCCCGGATGCGGTGCAGGATGAACACCTCGTAGTCCATGGACAGTCCGAAGAGGAACGCGAAGACCGCCATGGGAATCCAGATGGTCACGGCTCCGATGGCCGGGGTGTCGAACAACGCCTCGCTGCCGTAGCCCTTCTGCCAGATGAGGACGATCACGCCGTACGCCGCGCAGGTGGAGAGCGCGTTGAGCACCAGCGCCTTCAGCGGGAGCACCACCGAACGCAGCGTGCGAGCCAGGACGATGAAGGTGATCAGGGCGACGAAGAGCACGATGAGGCCGAGCGATCCGTAGACCGCGTCGATGAAGTCGGCGTCCTGCGCGGGACC
>NZ_JBEXKU010000205.1:0-1644 GCF_040609575.1 Streptomyces sp. NPDC004647
CAGCGGCGCCGGTCGGCGCCTGATCCTGGCTCTGTCCGGTTCAACTGGACAGACCCATCGGATGGTTCAGGCCACTGCTGCGTAGGTGTGGGGGGTGTTGGAGTAGGTATGGCCCGTGGGTGCGGTCCAGGTGGTCCGGCCGGTGGTGCGGTCCCGTTCAACCGACCATCCGGCGCGGTGCTTGAGAAGGTGGTGCCGTCGGCATAGCGGCATCAGATTCTCCGGGGTCGTCTGCCCTCCCGCCTCGGGATGGTGGTGGTTGAAGGGGTGGATGTGGTCGAGGTCGCAGCGGTGAGTGGGCATCTGGCAGGAGGGGAAGGCGCAGCGTCCGTCCCGGGCGGTAACGTGCCGCATGGTTTCGGCGGTGGGCCGATACGTGGTGGGGTCAGTCTTGATCAGCATGCCGGTCGTGGGGTCGGTGATCAGGCGCCGCCAGATGGAACCAGGTTCTTCGGCCAGGGCGCGGGCCTGTACGGCGGCGATCGGCCCGTAGCCCTTGAGGTCGGCGGGCTCATCGGATGCACCGATCAGCATGTCCAGCGAGACCGTGACGTGGACCAAGGGTGCTGAGCGTCCCGTTGTCCTGTTCAACTGGACAGCCGTCCGGCCTTCGTCCCCGCCGCCATGCGTCTGAGCAGTTGTCCCGTTGAACTGGACAGACCGGTGGACGACGAGATCGACCAAGGCGTCGGCGCGCCGCTGCTCCAGGGTGCGCCGGTCTTCGCCGCTGCCCCTGATGGCTCCGGCGTGGGTGTCGACGGCTTCATCGAGCTGGGCGGCTTGCTCGGCAGGAAGATAGGCGGACCACCAGGCCATACCGTCCTGATCCATCCGGTGACACACCTTGCGCTCGGCCCTCGCCGACAGGTGGCGGGTCTCCGCTCCTTCCGGATCGGCCTTCAACACCGCGCGGTGCAGGGCTTTGCGGGTGGCGGAGACGGCCTGGTCAGGCATCCTGTCCGCCACCAGCGACTCCACGCGCGCCGCGGTATCGCGCGGAAGGTTCTGGGTGACCTCCACGACCGCGTGGGCCTGCATGTAGTGGATGCGCCCCGACTCCAGGAGTGCCAGGGTGGTGGGGAAGGTGCGGGTCAGCTCTCGGGCAGTGGACAGACGGGTCGCGGCGCTTTGGTTGGAGATGCGCAGGGCGCAGGCCACCTGTTCGCAGGTGAAGTCCCACACCCCTTCCGCAGGGCTGTCCTCGCCGGGGAAGGGCTCGACCGGATCGGCCTCCAGCTCGTCCAGGATGCGGACTTGCGCGGCCTGGATCCACTCCGCGTGCCGCTCCAGCGCCCGTAGCGCGTCGATGCGTCCCGTCCCCGAGAGCTGTGCCGGGGCCAGTACCGTCAGGAGACCCGCCGTTTCCGGACCCGGGACCTCCTCTGCCAAATATGCGGCCCACTCATCCGGCGCACCTGGCAAGGCCGCTGTCGACGGCCGCGCTGCTTCGTTCATGGCAATCCCCCGATCCCCGTGAACCCCTCGCCCCCACACGGGAGTTCGTACAACCATCATCCATCACGCAGAGTGATACAACCAGTTCACAGGTGGTAAATCACTCGATGAGGTGGCAGTTGTGCGCCCAGCCCGGATGTCCAGTTCAACCGGACACCTCCAAGAACCGTCGGATTGGGCCGTCAAGCC
>NZ_JBEXKU010000206.1:0-1628 GCF_040609575.1 Streptomyces sp. NPDC004647
TGGAACAACTCCCACAACTCGTCCGGCACCAGCCGCTCAACGATCCCCACCACGACCGACAGCCTACCGAACCATCCAAATGAGATGACGTCTTAAGGTCCAATTCGATGAGCACTTCGGGGACCACTTCGGACGAAGGCCGCGGGAGCGAGTGGACCGCCGCCTGGGAGTTGCTGCTGCCGACCGCGGGCGCGCCACCGCGACAGCGCGGCCGGATCCTGCAGTCCGCGCTGCGCGACGCGGTGAGATCCGGTCGGCTCCCCGCCGGGACACGACTGCCGTCGAGCCGTGATCTGGCGGCCGACCTGAAGGTCTCGCGGGGGCTGGTCACCGATGCGTACGAGCAGCTGACGGCCGAGGGGTACCTGAGCAGCAGCCGGGGCGCGGGCACCTGGGTCGGGAAGGCCGCCCGGCCCGACGTACGCCGTGCACCCGCGGGCGGCTCTGCCGGGGCCGGACCGGTGGCCGACTTCCGGCCAGGCACCCCCGATCTGGCGCTCTTCCCACGCGCCGCCTGGTCGGCCACGTACCGCGGGGTCCTGGCCCGCCTGCCGCACAGTGCGCTCGGCTATCCCGACCCCCGGGGGCTGCCCGAGCTGCGCCGCGCCGTCGCCGAACTGCTCGGCCGCCGCCGGGGCGTTGTCGCCGATCCGGAGCGGATCGTCATCTGCTCCGGTGTCGCCCAGGCGATGACCCTGCTGGGTTTCATCCTGCGCGGGCGGGACGAGCGGACCGTGGGGGTCGAGGAGCCGGGCAGCCCGGAGCACGGCGCGCTGTTCGGGGCGGCCGGGGTCGAGACCGTGCCGGTGCCGCTGGACGCGGAAGGGCTCGATACCGGGGCGCTCACGGCGTCGGGGGTCCGGGCCGTCGTCACCACGCCCTCGCACCAATTCCCCTCCGGGATCGCGTACTCCGCACCGTGCCGCGCACGGCTGCTGGACTGGGCCCGCGGGGTGGACGGTCTGCTCATCGAGGACGACTACGACGGGGACTTCCGCTACGACCGGGCGCCGGTGGGCGCGTTGCAGGGTCTGGATCCGGACCGCGTGGCGTACACGGGTTCGGTCAGCAAGTCCCTCGCGCCGGGGTTGCGGCTCGGCTGGCTGGTGCTCCCGGACCGGCTCGTGGAGGAGGCCGCATCCCGCAAGCGGACGATGGATCTCGGCAATCCGGCGCTGGACCAGGCGCTGCTCGCGGACTTCATCGTGAACGGCGGCTACGACCGGCAGCTGCGCCGCTGCCAGCGCGCGTACCGCGAACGGCGGGACGCTCTGGTGACCGCCTTCGCGGAGCACTTCCCCGGCGCGGAGGTGACCGGGATCGCCGCCGGTCTGCACGCCATCGTCCGGCTGCCCGAGCGGTACGGTCCGGAGCCGCGCTTCCTTGCGCGGGCGGTGGGAGCGGGGGTGGAGCTGCGTCCGCTGTCGCACTACGGGGCACCGCCGCCGGACGACGGGTCGGTACGGCTGGTGCTCGGCTACGCGCATCTGTCTCCGGCGGAGATCAGGCGGGCGGTGGGGCTCATCGGCCCGGACCGCCCGCTCTGGACGCGTCGGCCGAGGAGCCGAAGGAGCTCGGCGCGGCCCGAAAGACCGCGGACAAGCTCGCCGCCGCCGAAGCCGCCGAGG
>NZ_JBEXKU010000207.1:0-1514 GCF_040609575.1 Streptomyces sp. NPDC004647
CGCACTGCCCTTCAACGACACCGGGTCCATGCCCGCCCGCTCGATCGCCTCCCACGACGTCTCCAACAACAGCCGCTGCTGCGAGTCCGTCGCCAGCGCCTCACGCGGCGACATCCCGAAAAACCCCGGGTCGAACTCGCCCGCCTCGTACAGGAATCCGCCCGAGCGGGTGTACGCCGTACCGGCGTGGTCCGGGTCCGGGTGGTAGAGCGATTCCACGTCCCAGCCACGGTTGGTCGGGAAACCGGAGATCGCGTCCGCACCCTCGGTGACCAGCCGCCACAAATCCTCCGGCGAGGCCACCCCACCCGGATACCGGCAGCTCATCCCCACCACCACGATCGGATCATCGGCCACCGCGGCGGCACGACCCGCCACGGGCAGTGCCACGGCCACATCCGCACCGAGCAGTTCGTCGAGGATGTACCCGACCAGACTCTGCACCGTCGGGTAGTCGAAGACCAGCGTGGCCGGCAGCCGCAGACCGGTCACGGTGTTGAGCCGGTTGCGCAGTTCGACCGCCGTCAGCGAGTCGAAGCCCAGCTCACGGAAGGCGCGCCCGGCGTCGATGTCGTCGCCACCGGCGTGGCCCAGGACGAGGGCGACCTGTCCGCGTACGAGGTCGAGCAGCAGCTCGATCCGCTCGGCCGCGTCCAGCCGGTTCAGGCGCTGTACGAGGCCACTGGCCGTACTCGATCCGGCGACGGAAGCGCGGCGGGCGCGGGTACGGATCAACGAGCGCAGCAGCGGCGGGACTTCACCCTGCGCACGCAACACCGGGAGATCCAGCCGTACGGGTACGACGACGGCCTCGCCGGTGGCCGGCGCCGCGTCGAACACCGCCACGCCCTGTCCGACCGACAGCGCCTGCACACCGGAACGGGCGTGCCGGTCCGCCTCGGCCTCGGCCAGGCTGCCCGTCATGCCGCCGGTACGGTCCCACGGACCCCAGGCGAGGGATATACCCGCCAGGCCCTCGGCCCGACGACGCTCCATCAGCGCGTCCAGGAAGGCGTTTCCGGCGGCGTAGTTGCCCTGGCCCGCGCTGCCGATCACGCCGGCGACGGAGGAGAAGACCACGAACGCGGAGAGGTCGTGATCCCGCGTCAGTTCGTGCAGGTTCCACGCCGCGTCGGCCTTGGGTCGCAGGACCGTGTCCAGCCGCTCCGGCGTCAGCGAACCCACCACACCGTCATCCAGCACACCCGCTGCGTGGATCACGGCGGAGACGGTGTGCCGGGCCAGCAGGTCGGCCAGCTCGTCCCGGTCGGCCACGTCGCACGCCTCGACCGAAACCTCGGCACCCAGCGCCGACAACTCGTCCGTCAGCGCTTCGGCGCCGTCGGCGCCCAGACCGCCACGGCTCACCAACAGCAGCCGCCGCACGCCGTGTTCGGCCACAAGATGCCGTGCCACCACCGCGCCCAGACCACCCGTACCACCGGTGATCAACACACTGCCATCGCCGTCCCACACCGGGTTCACCGCGCTCTCGCCCAGAGCCCTGCGCACCA
>NZ_JBEXKU010000208.1:0-1504 GCF_040609575.1 Streptomyces sp. NPDC004647
TGCTTTTCCTTCGGGGGCCTTTCTTGCCGGGGGGGCCGGTTGGCGGGCCCCCCCCGACGGGTCGGCCCTGACAGTCCAGCCTCGGTTCGGGGATCCCGGTGGAGTGCGTGTAGTGCTGCGTCTTCGGCGCCCTGTCGTGAAGCCGCCTGGATCCGAATCCGATTGCTCCTTCGCGGCCAGTTGCGCATCCTGCTGGGATGCGCTTCTCCATCAACATCCCCAACTTCGGTGACTTCGCCGACCCCCGTGACGTCGCGACCGTGGCGGCTGCCGCCGAACAGGCTGGCTGGGACGGACTTTTCGTCTGGGACCACGTACTGCACCGACAACACCAGGGGCGCCCCTTCGGAGACCCCTGGATGCTGCTGACCGCGGCCGCGCTGGCGACCTCGCGGATCCGACTGGGCACCTTACTGACGCCAATCCCCCGTTATCGTCCGCAGCAACTTGCCCGCCAAGTGGCCACCCTGGACCATCTCAGCAACGGTCGGGTGATCTTCGCAGCCGGCCTGGGTGGCCCTGCCGAGGACGAGTACCGCAGCTTCGGCGACACCGCTGAGCCACACCTCCTCGCCGAGCGGCTGGACGAGGGACTGGAGCTGTTGAGGCGCTGGTGGTCCGGCGAGCCGGTGAACCACCATGGCCGACACTACGAGGTCCGGGACGTGACGTTGCTGCCCGCAACCGTGCAGCGGCCTGGTCCGCCAGTGTGGATCGGCGGGTTCTGGCCGCGTCGCCCGCCGATGCGGCGGGCAGCGCAGTGGGACGGCGCGGTGCCTCTCTTCGAGACTGCTCGGCATGGACATGTGCCCGATGTGGCAGAGGTACGGGATCTTGTCGGCTATGTGCGCAAGCACCGTATGGCCGGGGCCGAGCGGCCCTTTGAGTTCGTGCTCGGCGGTGCCACGCCCTCGGATGCCGCGAAGGCCAGGGACGTGATCGGTCCGCTGCGGGACGCCGGTGCCACATGGTGGGACGAGCGGCAGGTCCAGACCGGCCCCGATCTGGACCGCCTGCCTCCAGTAATGCGCCGGATCGAGGCCGGGCCGCCGGTGGTCTGATCAGCCTTCGAGGATGTGCCGGGTTTGTCGGTGCGACGCGCGCATGGGGCAAGGTCACAGACGCGGCATCGATCCAGGCCATGCGGAGCTACTGCGCCGGCGGGATTCGGTAGACGGAGACGTGAGAACGCGACTCGGCGGTGAATTCGGCGCCGGCCCAGTCCGCATGCCTGGTCTCCAGTTCGAACCCGGCCAGCTGAGCCATCAGGTCGAGTTCGGCCGGCCAGATGTAGCGGTGGGGACTACGGAACAGGTGTGCCTGCTTGGTCTCGTCGAACCGGAAGTGGTGCGACACGACGTGCTGACGCAAGACGTCGTAGGTGTGCACACTGAAGTTCCCCCGTGAACTTGGACAGCGGATGGTTACGCTGCGGGGGTGAGGTCTTGCTGCAGCAGGGCTCGGGTCTCGAGCGGGGTGAGGTACCCGTGTTCGGGGTGCCTGC
>NZ_JBEXKU010000209.1:0-1502 GCF_040609575.1 Streptomyces sp. NPDC004647
ACCCGCACCGGTGATCAGGACCGTGCCATCCGGCTTCCAATCCGGCGCCGTCACCGCCTCCGCGGCCACCGTCGCCAGCCGCGGAACTGACAACCGACCGTCATCCAGGACGACTTGAGGCTCACCGGATGCAAGAGCCAGCGCCACGGCTTCCTTCGGGTCCGCACCATCGGCCGTGTCGACGACCACGATGCGTCCCGGGTGCTCGGCCTGCGCGGAACGCAGCAGGCCCCACACGGCCGCGGTGGCCGGATCGGGCTCCGCCATGACCGCGCCCCGGGTGACCACGGCGAGCCGCGCGTCGCTCTCCGCCGACTCGCCGTCCGCCGATTCGGCCAGGAAGCGCTGGACCGACTCCAGTACCTCGGCCACGCTCGTACGGATGTCCCCGCCGGGCTCGACGTACTCGACCATGACCTCGGGCGGCACACCGCCGGATCCGTCCGGAACCGGCACATCCGTCCACCGCACCTCGAACAACGGGTCGGCGGCCACCGCGGAGCCCAGCTGCTCCTGCGACATCCGCTGCAACCGCAGCTCATCCACCGTCACCACCGGCAGGCCGGCGCCGTCGAACGCCGTAAGCCGCACGGCGCCGTCGGCGCTCCGGGACAACCGTACCCGCAACGCGGACGCGCCCACCGAGTGCAGCCGCACCCCGTTCCAGGAGAACGGCACCCACAGGTCCCCGGAGAGCAGCGGATGCAGCGCGGCATCCAGCAGCGCCGGATGGACGCCGAACTCATCGACCTCGTCTGGTAGTTGAACCTCGGCGAGCAACTCCTCCCCCGCGCGCCACGCCGCACGCAGCCCCCGGAACACCGGTCCGTACCCGTATCCCAGGCCGGCCAGCAGCTCGTACGCCTCAGCGACATCCACTCGCTCGGCACCGGCGGGCGGCCACGTACCTGCCAGGCGCTCCTCCGCCACCACGGGATCGGCGGCCAGTACGCCCACGGCATGCCGGACCCACTCCACCCCCGCATCGGCACCAGCGTCCGCGTCCTGGACACGGGAATGCACAGCGATCGACCGGCGCCCCGCATCATCGGGAGCCCCCACCGACACCTGCACCGCCACCAACGCGTCCGGCGACAACACCAGCGGCCGCTCCAGCGTCAGCTCCTCCACCACCTCGCAGCCGACCTCGTCGCCCGCGTGCAACGCCAGCTCGACGAAGGCGGTACCGGGCAGGATGACCGTGCCGTAGACGGCGTGGTCCTCCAGCCACGGGTGGTTGTGCAGCGACAGCTGACCGGTGAGGACAAGGCCCTCCTGGGGCGCGAGGCGTACGGCCGCACCGAGCAGCGGGTGACCGGCCGGATGCAGACCAAGACCTGCCGCGTCCACCACCGAACGCCCCGCGGGAAGCCAGTGACGACGCCGCTGGAAGGCATACGTCGGCAACTCCACCAACCGACCACCCGCCACCCACGACGACCAGTCCACATCGACACCCGCGACGAACACCTCAGCCAGACTCCGCAGCAGACGCGCCCGCT
>NZ_JBEXKU010000210.1:0-1482 GCF_040609575.1 Streptomyces sp. NPDC004647
GTCGTACCGCGCGCTGAAACCAGGTGCCCCACTTGTCGTCCCGCACCGTGTAGGAGTACTCGATCCAGGTCGTCTCGCCTGGGTACAGCGGGTACCGGCCGTAGTCGTTCTCGAAGAGGAGCCACAGTTCCTTGAACGCGTCCCGATCGTGCTGGACTCGCCATCCGATTGGCTCGTCTCCGACCTTCGCCGTGAGGCTGATCTCCTCCCACGTGAGCGGGTTCTCGCGGTAGAGCCGGTTCGAGCGTTCCGGGCTGCCGGGGTAACGATCGACGGAGATGCGGATCAGGTACCGCGCGATGGGATCCGGACTCGCGTTGTAGAGCTGCCGACGCTGCGTCGCTCGGTATTTCGTGCCGTCGTAGTAAAGCTCGGCATCGTCGTGTTGAACGATCACGCTCGCCGGTTGGCTGTCGGGGCCGGAGCTGTCGGGAGACTGTTGGTGCGGCACGGCTTCGCTGCGGGATTGGGGCTCGATCTCCGCAAACGCGCGGCGGAGGGCTCCGCCAGCATGAAGGATGCGGTCGGCCTGCTCGGCGAATCCTCGTGCCGGCCTTTGCTGTCCGCCCTCGACCTTGGACACGTACGAGGGTGTGTAGCCAACGGCCTTCGCCAAAGCGGACTGCGAAAGCCCCCGAACATCTCGCCACCGCTTGAGCTCCGCAATAAACGGTTCAGCTCCAGGCTTCTCCTGGGACATCTCGCCTCCGCTGGCTGTGCCTGTGAGTGATCTGTGAGTGATCGACTCTCAGCCTGTAATCAACGTCATGACCTGCGTTTTGCTGGCTTCACCAGGACGGAAGCTACCCGAACGAAAGGCGGTCGGTGAAGTGACTCCCGACGAACTGGCCACGGTCGTAAGGATGTTGGCGAACCTCTCGGAACGGATCGCCGAGTTGAGTCAGAGAGTAGATGCGCTGATCACGACGACCGGCGACCGGCCGCGTCCTCAAGCTGAGCGACGCGATCCGCCAGATCCTTGACGGTGGCCTGCAATGCGCTGAGGTGCTTCGTGATCTCGACGAACTCAGCTGATCCCTCGGGCTCTTGGTGGGCTGATGTGGCGTCTGAGCGGACGAAGCTCCCACGGCCGGGGCTTGTGTAGATCAGTCCCTCCGACCGAAGGATCTCCACAGCGCTCTGAGCGGTCATCACTGCCACGCCGAAGCGCTCAGCCAGCTTCCGCACAGCCGGAATCTTCGCGCCTGGGGCCAATTCTCCAGAGTTGATCTCGCTCCGGATGGCGCTGGCTACCTGACGGGAAGCGGGCTCGGAATCGTCGGGGATCAGGCTCATCCCTCGAGACTATCGCCGTTTTCCGTCCTAGGGCACCCAGGACTCTTGCCACACGCGAGGGAGTGTGTACTGTGACGCCTAGGGCACGCAATACAAACCGGAGGGCGGCGCACCTACCGCCAAGCAGTTTCGCCGCCCTCCTTCGTCCCCGAAGGGAGCTTCCATCATGCCCGTGACGCTCATCGC
>NZ_JBEXKU010000211.1:0-1451 GCF_040609575.1 Streptomyces sp. NPDC004647
GTACGGTCCGCCCAGTCGGAGAATCCCGATCTGCGGATCGTGCTGGCCGACACGGACGACGGAGACCTCGAGGAAGCGGTGTCCCTGGCGCTGGCTTCGGGTGAGCCGCAAGTGGTGATCCGGAACGGACTCATCTATGGGGCACGTCTGGAGCGTGTCGCGGTGGCCGATCCGGACAGTGGTGATGACGGCGCAGGCATCGTGCGCGGGAATGTGTTCGGTAGCGCCGGCACGGTGCTGTTCACGGGTGCGACGGGTTCGTTGGGTGCTCTGTTCGCCCGTCATTTGGTGGTCGAGCACGGGGTGCGGAAGCTGGTGTTGGTCAGCCGCCGCGGATCGGGTGCTCCTGGTAGTTCCGACCTGGTCTCGGAGCTGGCTGGGTTGGGTGCGGAGGTGCGGGTGGTGGCTTGTGACGCTGCCGACCGCCAGGCCTTGGCTGTGGTGCTGGAGGGCATTCCGGATCTGACGGGTGTGGTTCATGCTGCGGGTGTCCTGGATGACGGCGTGATCACCTCCTTGACCCCTGACCGCATGGACACGGTTCTGCGTCCCAAGGTGGACGCCGCACTCAACCTCCACCACCTCACCGCGGACCGGTCCGACCTCACCGCTTTTGTTCTGTTCTCCTCCGGCTCAGGCACCTTGGGTGCGCCCGGCCAGGGGAATTACGCCGCCGCGAACGCGTTCCTGGATGCTCTTGCTGCCCATCGCCGTGCCCAGGGCCTGCCTGCGCAGTCCCTGGCCTGGGGCCTGTGGGACTCCGGCATGGCCGGCAGGCTCAACGACGCCGATCGGGCCCGCATGGACCAGAGCGGTGTCTCCCCGCTGACCGCCGAGGAGGGGCTGGCACTTTTCGACGCCGCGCTGCGCAGCGACGAGGCCACCCTGGTCCCGGGAAAGTTCGACCTGGCTGCGCTTCGCTCCCAGGGGGACACCGTACCCACGGTCTTCCGCGGGCTCGTACCGGTCAAGGCGCGACGGCGCCAAGCGGGTACCGGGCAGGCCGACTCGGGCCTGCTGCGGCGGCAGTTGGCGGCACTCCCGGAGGAGGAGTGGGAAGCCACCCTGCTGGATCTCGTACTGAACCGAGCGGCGCTGGTGCTCGGCTTCGGCTCCGCCCAGGCCATCGAGCCGGAGCGTGCCTTCCGCGAGCTGGGCTTCGACTCCCTGGCGGCCGTGGAACTGCGCAACGGCCTCAAGGACGACACCGGTCTGCGCCTGCCCGCGACCCTGGTCTTCGACTATCCGACGCCCGCCGCGCTCGCCCGCCATCTGCTGGACGAGCTGTCCGGCCTGGACGCCGACAGCGCCCCGGCCACCGTTCCGGGCACCGCAACCCTCCTCGACGACGATCCGATCGCGATTGTCGGGATGAGCTGCCGTTATCCGGGGGGTGTGGAGAGCCCGGAGGATCTGTGGGGGTTGGTCGCGGGTGGCGTGGACGCGATCTC
>NZ_JBEXKU010000212.1:0-1449 GCF_040609575.1 Streptomyces sp. NPDC004647
TCTATCTGTCTGATACTCCATACGATGTTATGCGGTGGGTGCTAGCGGTGTGGGGTGTTGGGAGCCTACGGCGCCGGTGTCTGCGATGTGCGTTTGTGCGGGTTTCCGGGCCCGTAGCCATCGCCCCGAGTCGGACGGCTACGAACGGTGAGCGGTAGGGAGCGGTGGGTGCCTGCGCTGCCTCTCAGATGTCGGCCGGCTCAGCTTTCGGCCAGGATGTGGGAGAGCTCGGTGTCGAGGTCGAAGTGACGATGCTCGGTGCCGGGCGGCACGGCGGCATCCGTCCGCTTGAGGAACGATTCCAGGGCCCGCGCCGGGGCCTCGAGCAGAGCCTCACCCTCCGGAGAGCTCAGGGCGATGCAGACCACGCCCTGGCCATGACTGCGGGAGGGCCACACCCGGACGTCGCCGGTGCCGGTCGGCCGGTGCAGGCCCTCGGCGAGGAGGTCGCGGGCGAACACCCACTCGACCGTCTCCTCGGCTCCGGTGTGAAAGGTGGCGTGCACGGCGTAAGGATCGGCCGTGTCATACCGCAGGCCCGCCGGAACGGGCAGGGAGGATTCGCTCGACACAACGAGGCGCAGGTGCAGCTCGCAGCTGACCGTGGTGTTCATAAGCGCCCAGGCCTTTCGCTCAGTGTGCGCTCGGGGATTCGCACGTCGGCGAAATCGACATGCCACCTACAGTGTCGTTGTAAACCCCTCTGACCGTTTTGGGGGCCTTCAGGTACCCCGTACGGCGGAGTCCTCGATCATCCTCTACGCCCATTCCGGTGACGCCTTACGGTCGGGTAGGTTGGGCCGTATGAATGCGGAGAGTGACGAGCGGCAGGAGGTCGCCGGAGTGGCGGCCACCGGCGCTGCGGGGGACGGTATGACGAGGGACGTCGTGAAGGAGGGCGGAGTGCAGGCGGATCCGGAGCTGGGATCGCGGGCGCCGCAGTTCGTCAAGGCGTCCCGGCCGCTGCATCTGAGCTGGCAGGTTGGCGTGTTCCTGGTCGGGCTGGCGGTCGTGGTGGCGGGCGTGATCATGCTGCCGCTGCCCGGACCGGGCTGGCTGGTGATCTTCGGTGGCCTGGCGGTCTGGGCGACCGAGTTCGTCTGGGCGCAGCTGGCGCTGCGCTGGACCAAACGCAAAGTGACCGAAGCCGCACACAAGGCACTCGACCCCCGGGTGAGGCGGCGCAACATCATCCTGACGACGATCGGCTTGGTGGTCATCGCCGTCGCGGTGGCGGTGTATGTGTGGAAGTTCGGCTTCGAGATGCCGTGGAGGGTCGGCCAGTGATCTTCGGTTGGTGAGGGGCACCCGCTGACATGCGGTAATGTTCTCCGTGCTCCCGGGCGATTAGCTCAGCGGGAGAGCGCTTCGTTCACACCGAAGAGGTCACTGGTTCGAACCCAGTATCGCCCACCGACGACCGAGGGTCCGCCAGGCTTCGTGCCTGGC
>NZ_JBEXKU010000213.1:0-1436 GCF_040609575.1 Streptomyces sp. NPDC004647
GTACGGTCCGCCCAGTCGGAGAATCCCGATCTGCGGATCGTGCTGGCCGACACGGACGACGGAGACCTCGAGGAAGCGGTGTCCCTGGCGCTGGCCTCGGGTGAGCCGCAAGTGGCGGTGCGTGGCAAGTCTGCATACGGGGCGCGCTTGGCGCGTGTCGCCGCTGTTGCTGAATCCTCGGTGCCGGGATCGGTCTTCGGTAGCGCCGGCACGGTGCTGCTCACGGGTGCGACGGGTTCGTTGGGTGCTCTGTTCGCCCGTCATTTGGTGGTCGAGCACGGGGTGCGGAAGCTGGTGCTGGTCAGCCGCCGCGGATCGGGTGCGGCCGGGGCGTCCGACCTGGTCGCGGAGCTGGCTGGGTTGGGTGCGGAGGTGCGGGTGGTGGCTTGTGACGCTGCCGACCGCCAGGCCCTGGCTACGGTGCTGGAGAGCATTCCGGATCTGACCGGTGTGGTTCATGCTGCGGGTGTCCTGGATGACGGCGTGATCACCTCCCTGACCCCTGACCGCATGGACACGGTTCTGCGTCCCAAGGTGGACGCCGCACTCAACCTCCACCACCTCACCGCGGACCGGTCCGGCCTCACCGCCTTCGTCACCTTCTCCTCAGCCGCAGGCACCTTGGGTGCGCCCGGCCAGGGGAATTACGCCGCCGCGAACGCATTCCTGGATGCTCTTGCTGCCCACCGCCGTGCCCAGGGCCTGCCTGCGCAGTCCCTGGCCTGGGGCCTGTGGGCCGACGAGGCCGCGGGCATGGCGGGCGAGCTGAGCGAGGCCGACCTGCAGCGCATGACCCGCACCGGTTTCCGGGCGCTGACGCCGCAACAGGGCCTCGCGCTCTTCGACACTGCCACCACCGTCCCCGTACCGGCGCTGGTCCCGATTCAGCTCGACCTCAAGGCACTCGCGGCCAACTTCGGATCTGACGTACCGGAGCTCTTCCGCGCCTTGATACGCCGACCAGTCCGCCGTGCAGCCGCGGCCGGTAGAAGCGCGGCGTCCGCCTTGACGTCGGCGTTGGAGCAACGCATCGCCGGCCTGGCCGATGACGAGGTCGAGGCTCTGTTTCTGGAGCTCGTCCGTACCCAGGCGGCGGCGACGCTCGGCCATTCCGGGCCCGAGGCGATCGAGCCGGACCAAGCCTTCGGCGAGTTGGGCTTCGACTCCCTCAGCGCGGTCGAGTTCCGCAACGGCTTGAGCGAGGCTGTGGGAAAGCGACTGCCGGCGACGCTGGTCTTCGACTATCCGACGCCGACCGCCCTCGCGCAGCAGCTGACGCGCGAGATGGCGGGGAAGCAGGATCCGGCCACGGTCTCCGTCAATGCCACCGCCGCGTCGGCGGACGACGATCCGATCGCGATTGTCGGGATGAGCTGCCGTTATCCGGGGGGTGTGGAGAGCCCGGAGGATCTGTGGGGGTTGGTCGCGGGTGGCGT
>NZ_JBEXKU010000214.1:0-1416 GCF_040609575.1 Streptomyces sp. NPDC004647
CCCAACACTCTCCCCCCCCCCCACTCACTCCCCTTCGCCGGGTAACCCCCCCCCCCCCCGCGGCTCCGCGCCCCCCCGGGGGGCCGGGGGCGCCCCCCCCCCCCGGGCCCCCCCCCCGACGACCCTCCAGGGAAGCCGGACCGCAGGGGCGTGCGGATCAGCTCGCGGTCGGCGATCCGCGCTTCCTTCTCGGCCCAGTCACCGTCCGCGTCGAAGGGCCCTGTCCCACCGCACGGCTCCGCAGGACCAGTTGGAGGGCGATCATCACCACTGCGGTCACGATCGCGCTGTGCCACAGCAGCGCGTCCAGCCGGCCCGCCGACAGGTAGGCTCCCGCGGCCACGGCCGCCAGCGCGCACACGCCTCGGTCCACGATGCTCTCGACGGACAGGAGCGTGGCGCGAGGGGCGTGGGCGGGGATCGCGTCGTTGACCAACTCCCGCTGGATCGGGTAGGCGAAGCCGGTGACCGCGGCGAACACACACAGCAGCGCTACCACGGCCCAGGGCCCGCCGAACGTGATGCCCGCCAGCGTGCCCGCCAGCGCGAGGCTGAGCAAGGACACCCAGGCGACCGGTGACAGGCGCCTGCCGAGCCATTGGGGACGCGCCGAGGCCACGGCCTCCGCCACGGTCATGGCCGCCAGCACCCCGCCGTGCGAGGTTTCGCCGATGCCGTGGTCCAGCAGGACGGGCTGGAAGAGATTGACCTGGCAGATGCGGGAGAGGGTGAACACCGCCACGCCCTGCACCATGACCAGGGCGAGCCAGGGCGTGGCCCGTACGCAGTGCAGTGCGGCGCCCGCGTCGTGCAGGAACGCGCCACGGCTCCGGCTCGTCCCGCCTCCCCCGAGTGCCTTTCCCGACCGGCCGTCCCCGCTAGGCACGGCACGTCGAGGCACGGCACGTCGAGGCAGCGCGACGGCACATGCCAGGGAACCCGCCGCACTCGCGGCGCTGAGCACGTACGGCGTCGGGTGGGCGACGGCCATCAGGGGGCCGACCAGCGGCCAGCACATCACCTTCGCGGCCAGCCCCAGGGCGCGGGCCGTGCCTTCGGCCTTCAGATAATGCTCACCGCATCCCTCGGCCCGCAAGCCGTCGTACAGGTAGGCGCTGGCGGCTCCCGATGTCAGAGAACGGCCGGCGGCGACGGCCAGGAAGTGGACGAGGAAGCCCGTGTAGGAGGGTGTGACCACCGGGGCCAGGTTCGCCGCGGTCATCACGACCGCCCCGGCCCGCAGGCAGTTGCGTGCGCCGATGCGGTCGGACACGATCCCGGTCGGGATCTCGAACAGGCAGAACGCGACGTAGTAGATGCTGGGCCCTCGCCCCGGATCTTGGACACCGTAGACACTGGATCTTGAGGATCTGGGAGAACGGAGTCCCTGTGGGGATGAAGCACTATCCGCCGGAG
>NZ_JBEXKU010000215.1:0-1413 GCF_040609575.1 Streptomyces sp. NPDC004647
GATCTGCCCGTCGCTTTGTGCTGGCACTCCCTGGTCGAGAGTGCCAATGCCGACACTATGACGCAGTTAGCACTCAGTCAACTAGAGTGCCAACGAAGTGGTTGGCGCTCCCACCAGCGCTTTCCCACTGGTGGGAGCCAACTCATGACGCTCGGGCCGTCTCTGGGCCGTCTCGCCCCTGGTCAGAGCCCTGGAAGAGGGTATCGAGCGCACGCCGTGTACGTGCCCGACTGCTTGGCATCAGGTGCGCGTAGACCCGCAGCGTGAGTGCCGGATCGGCGTGTCCCAGGTACTCGCTCACCGCCCGGATGCTCTCACCCGCATCGAGCAGCACGGAGGCGTAGAAGTGCCTGAGGGCATGCATGCCGTGCTCCCGGGCGGATACGTGCCGCTTTCCTCGCTCGGGCTCCGGGATGACGCCAGCGGCGACCAGGGCGGGCTTCCACGCGTCGACGTTGAAGTTCTCCCGCCGCACAGCGGCCCCACTTCGTGTGGTGAAGACCAGGCGATGCGTCACGGGCCGTCCGTCTGGTCGCAGCCACGGGAGGGTCACGGCGGTCGGCCGGCTCTTCTCCATGTGTGCGCGCACAGCGTCGGCCACGGTGCGAGGCAGCGGTACGTCACGCAGCTTGTCGCACTTGGGCGGGGCGTACACCGGCTTACCTCGCACGAGCTTGACCTGTCGCAGAACATGTAGCGACTCGTCCTGGAAGTTCAGGGCGTCCTCGGCGATGCCGAACACCTCTCCCTGCCGCAGACCACACCCGGCGGCCAGGTCGACCATGGGCCGGTAGATCTCAGGAAGGCCAGCGCGCACTGCGAAAACGCGCTCGGCCTGCCAGGGAACTAGCCGCTTCGGCTCGATGGCCGGAGCCCGGACGGTTCCGGCGTCGCACGGATTACGGCTCAAATGGCCGTCGTCCACGGCGGCCGACAGAACCGCCCGCACGTTGGCGTAGATCGTGCGGCCGTACGAGCCAGCCACCCCGGCCCGTTCCAGTGCGTGCACCCAGTCCCGAATGTGTCCGGGTTGGAACGAGCCGAGGGGACGTGCGCCGAGATACGGATAGGCGTGCCGCCTGAGCCGCATCTCGACCATGTCCCGGGTGCTCACGTTCGTTGTCTGCGTTGCGAGCCACTTCTCCGCGTACTGCCGGAAGGTGATGCGTCCGGCGCGGGGATCGATGTATTGGCCGCGCGACATGTCAGCCTCGATCTCCGCGAGCCACCTGTCAGCCAGGCGCTTCTGTCCGTCGGGGAACGACTTGCTCTTCTCAGTCCCGTCGGGGCCGATGTAGCGGGCGCGGTAACGCAGGCCGACGCTGTGGCGGTCGGTCTTGACCTTGGTCGGCTTCCCTTCCGGGCCGGTGGTGGTCGTGTACCAGCGGTCTTGGATGTGACCCGCCATCAGGC
>NZ_JBEXKU010000216.1:0-1310 GCF_040609575.1 Streptomyces sp. NPDC004647
GGGCCCTCGCCCCGGATCTTGGACACCGTAGACACTGGATCTTGAGGATCTGGGAGAACGGAGTCCCTGTGGGGATGAAGCACTATCCGCCGGAGTTCAAGGCGGACGCGGTCGCGCTGTACCGGTCGAGGCCGGGAGCGACGATCAAGTCGGTCGCCACCGATCTGGGGGTCAACACCGAAACGCTGCGCAACTGGATCCGGGCCGCCGACGGGCGACGCCCAGGGTCCCACTCGGCGGCCGGGACCCCCGCGACGGCACCGGCTGGGGATTCGGCGGAGGCCGAGCTCGCCGCCGCACGCAAGAGGATCCGCGAGCTGGAGGAGGAACGCGACATCTTGCGCAAGGCGGCCCGGTATTTCGCGGGCGAGACGCGCTGGTGAACCGCTTCCAGTTCGTCGCCGATCACCAGCGCCGCCACGGCGTGAAGCGGCTGTGCACCATCCTGGGCATCGCCCGCTCGAGCTTCTACTACTGGCGCAAGACCGCCGCGGACCGCGCCACCCGCCAGGCGGCCGACGCGAAGCTCGCCGTGCAGATACGCACCATCCACCGGGAATCGGACGGCACCTACGGCGTCCCGAGGATCACCGCCGAACTCCGTGACGACGGCGAGCACGTAAACCACAAGCGCATCGCTCGCGTCATGCGCACGATCGGACTGGCCGGCGTCCGCCTGCGCCGCAGGCACCGCACCACCGTGCCGGACCCAGCCGCCGCGAAGGCCCCGGACCGGATCGGCCGTGACTTCACTGCCGAGGAGGTGAACACCAAGTACGTCGGCGACATCACTTACTTGAGCGTCGGCGGCGGGAAGTTCTGCTATCTCGCGACCGTCATCGACCTCGCGTCACGGCGCCTGGCCGGCTGGTCACTCGCCGACCACATGCGCACCGAGCTCGTCATCGACGCCCTGGTTGTTGCCGAGCGGACCCGTGGCAGCCTCAAGGGCGCCATCATGCACACGGATCACGGGGCGCAATACACGAGTAGGGCGTTCGCCGACGCCTGCCGCCGGGCGGGCGTGCTCCAAAGCATGAGCGCGGTCGGCAGCTCGGCCGACAACGCCGCCGCGGAAAGCTTCAACGCGACCTTCAAAAGGGAGACGCTGCAAGGCCGAAAAGGTTGGCCCAACGAGCGCGCAGCACGTCTCGACGCCTTCCGCTGGCTCCACCGCTACAACACCCGGCGCCGTCACTCCCGCCTCGGACAACGCAGCCCCATCGCCTACGAGACGGCCTCCGCAACAACATCAACTACCCTTACCGAAGTCGCATAAGCCCGTGTCCAGGATTCGGGGTCAGGGCCCG
>NZ_JBEXKU010000217.1:0-1231 GCF_040609575.1 Streptomyces sp. NPDC004647
TCTGGCAGGCGATCGGCGGGACGGAGGACGAGAGCGCGAAGGCGCCGTCGCCGCTGCCAGTCCAGCACCAGGACGACGATCCTGCCCTCGGCACCGCGCTGAACCCGAACCGGTACGACTACGCGGGCGCGGTGCTGTGGAACAACTACGCCGGGCAGCTCTGGCAGCGGTTCACGATCTACCTCCGGCGGGAGATCGCCGCTCGCGCGGGCCTCTCCCAACGTGCCCTGGCGGATGCCTGCCGGGTCTCGTTCGGGAAGGTCGCCGAGTTCCAAAAGCGCGGCGCGGTCCACTTCCACGCCGTCGTACGCCTCGACGGTCCGGACGGCCCGGACACCGAACCCCCGTCCTGGGCAACCGTCCCGCTCCTCGACGACGCCATCCGCGCCGCCGCTTCCCGCGTCCTGGTCCTCGTCCCGCCCGCCGGCCTTTTCCCGGAACGCAAACTGCGCTGGGGAACCCAGGTCGATGTCCAGCCCATCGGCGCTCTCGGACACGAGGACCTGACCGAACAGGCCATCGCCGCCTACGTGGCCAAGTACGCAACCAAGGCCGCCGAGACCACCGGCACCGTGGACCGCCGGATCGTTGAACTGGGGGAGCTGGACAGGCTCGACCTGCCCGCCCACACCCGGCGGCTCATCGAAGCCTGCTGGGAACTGGACGCCGACTACCCGGAACGGCTGCTGGCGCGCTGGTCCCACATGCTCGGCTTCCGCGGTCACTTCTCCACCAAGTCTCGCCGGTACTCCACCACCCTCGGCGCACTCCGCCAGGTCCGCGCCGACTACCGCGCCCGACAGGAACGACAAGCACGCGGCCTGCCCGACATCGACCCCGACGACCAGGAGGGCTCCACGCTCGTGCTTGCCCACTGGACCTACGCCGGGCACGGCCACACCCCCGGCGAAACCTGGCTCGCCCAGACCATCGCCAACGACATCAAGCAGAACCGCGAACTGGTGCGGGAGCTCCGCGCCGAACACGACACGTCCGACACTGAGGGGGAGTGGTGACCATGGCCCGGGCCCTCCCCGACCGTTATCTCACCCCGGTTGACCTGGCCGACCTCCTGGGCGTCCCGATCGAGACCGTCTACCAGTGGCGCCGCAAGCGGACCGGTCCCCGCGGCTTCCGCGTCGGCCGCCACCTGCGCTACGACCCCGAAGACGTACGCGCCTGGGTCTCCTCCCAGATCGAGGAGGCTGCCTGATGGCGGGTCACATCCAAG
>NZ_JBEXKU010000218.1:0-1223 GCF_040609575.1 Streptomyces sp. NPDC004647
GGGACTGCTGCACGGATAGGTGACAGTCGGGTTTCATGCCGCGAGGGCCGTGGCGGGCTTCATGGTGGTCTCGAACTCGATGGGGGTCAATCGACCGAGTCGCAGTTGCCGGCGGCGCCGGTGGTAGGTCCGCTCGACCCAGGTGACGATCGCGATGCGGAGATCTTCCCGGGCGGCCCAGGTGCGGCGGTCCAGGACGTTGTTCTGCAGGAGCGCGAAGAAGGATTCCATGGCGGCGTTGTCACCGGCGGCGCCGACTCTGCCCATGGAGCCGGCCAGGCGGTGACGGTTCAAGGCGTGGACGAACTTCCGTGACCGGAACTGCGACCCGCGGTCGGAATGGACGGTGCAGCCTGCCACCTCTCCTCTCCGCGCGACCGCGTGTTCCAGCGCGTTCACCGCGAGGCGGGCCTTCATCCGGTTGCCGATGGAGTAGCCGACGATCCGGCCCGACCATGCGTCCTTGACCGCACACAGGTACAGCTTGCCCTCACCGGTGGGGTGTTCGGTGATGTCGGTCAGCCATAGCTCGTTCATCGCGGACGCGGTGAAGTCCCGCTGCACGAGATCGTCGTGCACGGGCGGCCCCGGTCTCTTCCCGTTCTTCGCTCGCTTCTTGCCGAAGGCCGACCACCAGGCGTTGTCCCGGCAAATCCGCCACGCGGACCGCTCGCACATGGGCTCCCCGGCTGCTTCGGCTTCGCCTGCGAGGAACCGGTAGCCGAACTCGGGGTCATCACGGTGGGCGTCGAACAGCGCGTTCGCGCGGTAGGCCACGGTGATCTCCGCGTGGGTCACCGGCTGACGGAGCCAGCGGTAGTAGTGCTGGCGGGAGAGCTGGAGCACCCGACACGCGACCGCGACGGGGATCCCGTCGGCGGCGAGCTCTCTCACGAGCGGGTAGAGCCTTTTGCCGGCAGGTTCGCCTGCGACAGATACGCCGCCGCGCGGCGCAGGACCTCGTTCTCCTGCTCCAGCAGCCTGATGCGCTTCTTCAGCTCGCGGTTCTCCGCAGACTCCGTCCTGGAGACACCGGGCATCTCGCCGTCTTCGACGGCGGCCTGGCGCATCCATTTCGAGAGGGTCATCTCATGGATGCCGAAGTCCTTCGCGATCTGCGCAAGGGTGACGCCCTTCTCGCGGCTGCGGGCCACCCGCACGACGTCATCACGGAACTCTTGGGGATAGGGAACAGGCACAGCAACATCCTTCCAGGCCGCCCC
>NZ_JBEXKU010000219.1:0-1221 GCF_040609575.1 Streptomyces sp. NPDC004647
CGCGCGGAGGAAAGTCACTCCGCGGCCCGGCGTGCATCACCCTGCGGGAACGGGGAGTTAGGGCCGCAACCCCCACACACCCCCGTTCGGGATTCCCAGCCGGAGCAGCGGTCGGCGAGCGGTCGGCCGTAGCCCGATGCGGCCGATCAGCAGAGACAGCCGCGCGGGCGGGATGTAGCGGTGCCCAGCGGCGCAGAGGCAGCCGTTGCCGCGGGTGTGGTGCAGCGGTGGGCGGCCGGGCAGACGAACGGCCCGCACCCCCGGGGAAGAACCAAGGAGCACGGGCCGAACAACGATGCGAGGACGGCGGGGCGAAGGCGGGTCAGCGGCTACGTCCGCGCAGCCCTGCCGCGCACACACCGTCGCCGGGCGCGCTGCGCACGTGCGGGTTACGCGACGGTGGTGCAGGTGCAGTCGGGGCAGGCATGCACCCTCGGGCGGGCGCCGAAGGTTTCCGGGTGAGTGAGGCGGAGGTGGAGATGCGCCCGAAGAGCCCCCTGGATGTGTGCTTCGACGTCGCACCACGTCCACGCCGGATCACCCACAGCGCGGGCGTTCAGGGCGTGGACGATGAAGGCGGCCTTGGCGTGCGGGGTAGAGAACCAGGTCTCGGCGAAGCCGTGCCGGTCGTACTCGGCGACGTGCCCGAACAGGTGCAGGGAACAGGTCCGATACAGGGCAGGTGTGAACGCGCCGTGGTCGAGACCATCCTCGATGAAGGCCAAAACCGTGTTCGCCGCCTTCGCTTTCTGCTCAGCCGTGGCAAATTGGGTGGGCGTACAGTCAGCAGGCTCCATCCGGGTCAGCGTCCCCGGGGCCAGCACACGAACAACACCCGGCGTGGCGGTGGTCATCGTCATCGATCGATTCCTCATCTGGAGAATACGGCCGGCGGGCCGGCGAAACGGCCGGAGGCGCCGGAGGGACAGCGGCAGGCGGGGACAGCCGGGCGCAGCGCACGACATGGAGCACAGTCCCCGCCCACGCCCCGGCCGGTCAGGCCCGTCAGGCGGGCCGGGGGCGGGCAGGGGCCGCGACCACACACCCGTACGACGAACGGGACTTGCCAGGTCACAGGTCCATC
This sequence comes from Streptomyces sp. NPDC004647, assembly GCF_040609575.1. Classification (NCBI taxonomy): domain Bacteria; kingdom Bacillati; phylum Actinomycetota; class Actinomycetes; order Kitasatosporales; family Streptomycetaceae; genus Streptomyces; species Streptomyces sp. NPDC004647. The sequence continues at coordinate 1,085 of NZ_JBEXKU010000219.1, forward strand.
CCGGCCCGGCAGGAAAGACCGTAGGCAGCAACACCGCTAGCACCACAACCCCCGGACCTGAAACCCCCTCGTGGTCCCAGCAGGACGAGCGCCACACCGGGCAACCCCGTACGGCCCGCGCCTGGCGCGGGCCGGGG
>NZ_JBEXKU010000220.1:0-1195 GCF_040609575.1 Streptomyces sp. NPDC004647
CCGGGAGCGTGGCCGAGGCGGACATGCAGCGGCTGGCCCGCTCGGGAATGCCGCCGCTCTCCGTCGAGCAGGGAATCGCGCTGTTCGACGCGGCGCTCGCCTCCGGCGAGACCTTGGTGGCGCCGGTGCTGCTGGATATCCCCGCGCTGCGGGCACAGGGCGAAGTGCCGCCGCTGCTACGGTCGTTGATCCGTACCCGCTCCCGTCGGAGCGCGGTAGCCGGATCCGCCACCGCCACCGGACTGCTCGCCCAGTTGGCCGGACTGACCGCCTCCGCCCGGCACGAAGCACTGCTGGACCTCGTACGCAGTAAGGTCGCCCTCGTACTCGGTCACGTCGGCGCGGCGGCCGTGAACGCCACCTCCCAGTTCCGGGAATTGGGCTTCGACTCCCTGATGGCCGTGGAGCTGCGGAACCAACTGAGCACGGTGACGGGCCTGCGGCTGACAGCCACGCTGATCTTCGACTATCCGACCGCGGCAGCCCTGGCGGACCACCTCCGGGACGAGCTGTTCGGCACGGAGGCCGAGACCTCGATTCCGGTCCGGATCCTGCCGCCCGTGGCCGACGATCCGATCGCGATCGTCGGCATGGCCTGCCGCTACCCGGGCGGAGTGACCTCGCCCGAAGATCTCTGGCAGCTCGTCACGGAGGGTGGTGACGCCGTCTCCGGCTTTCCGACCAACCGTGGCTGGGACGTGGACGGACTCTTCAACCCGGATCCGGACCACGCGGGCACGTCGTACACCCGCTCGGGCGGCTTCCTCCAGAACGCGGGTGAGTTCGATCCCGCCTTCTTCGGGATGAGCCCGCGTGAGGCGATGGCGACGGACTCGCAGCAGCGGCTGCTGCTCGAAGCGTCGTGGGAGGCAATCGAGCGGGCGGGCATCGACCCGGTGTCGCTGAGGGAGAGCCAGACCGGTGTGTTCGCCGGTGTGATGTACAACGACTACGGCACCACATTGAACGGCAAGCAGTTCGAAGGTCACCAGGGCCAGGGCAGCGCGGGAAGCGTGGCCTCGGGCCGAGTCTCGTACACCCTGGGCCTCGAGGGTCCGGCGGTGACGGTGGATACGGCGTGCTCGTCGTCGCTGGTGGCGATGCATCTCGCCGCGCAGGCCCTGCGGAGCGGTGAATGCTCGCTGGCGCTGGCCGGCGGTGTCACCGTCATGTCGACCCCCGGTACTTTCGTGGA
>NZ_JBEXKU010000221.1:0-1173 GCF_040609575.1 Streptomyces sp. NPDC004647
ACCACCTTTTAAACCCCCTCCCGCCCCAAACTGTTCCCCTCCCCCCCTCTCTCCCTAATTCTTCCGCCTTACCACCCCGGGGGGCCGCGCCGCCCCCCCGGCCGGGGCGACGGCGGGCGCGGGCGAGGGGGCTGTTACGGAGGCGGAGAGGGTGCTCATCGGGTGCCGCCGCCCAGCCAGTCCAGACTCTGGCCCGCGGCCTGCCCGCCCGCGCCCACCAGCTCCAGGAACGCTGTCTGCAACGACGGGGCGTCACCCCGTACCTCGGCCAGCGTCCCGTGCGCCCGGATGCGTCCGGCCGCCATCACCGCGACCCAGTCGCACAGCGATTCCACCAGCTCCATCACATGGCTGGAGAACACAACGGTCGCGCCCGAGGCGGTGTAGCGCTCCAGCACCCCGCGGATCGTCTGCGCCGAAACCGGGTCCACGCCCTCGAACGGCTCGTCCAGGAACAGCACCTGAGGGTTGTGCAGCAGTGCCGCCGCCAGCCCGATCTTCTTCCGCATACCCGTCGAGTAGTCGACGACCAACTTGTGCTGCGCCGACGCCAGGTCGAGTACGTCCAGCAGCTGGGTGGACCGCTTGTCCACCTCTTCGGCCGGCAGCCCGCGCAGCCGGCCCGTGTACGCGAGCAGCTCCCGGCCGGACAGCCGCTCGAAGAGGCGCAGCCCCTCGGGGAGCACACCGATCCGTGCCTTCACCGCGACCGGGTCCCGCCATACGTCGTGGCCCGCGATCTCCACTTGGCCGGCGTCGGGCCGCAGGAGGCCGGTCACCATGGAGAGCGTTGTCGTCTTGCCCGCGCCGTTCGGGCCGACGAGACCGATGAACTGCCCCGCGGGCAGCTCCAGATCGATCCCCGCGACCGCGACCTGCTCGCCGAAGCGCTTCCACAGCCCCTGGATACGGACTGCTGAGGCCGGTGCAGCGGTAGTCGGTTCAGCCCCGGACCCGGTTGCTCGAGTACGAGCGTCCCCGGTCTGAGTGCCCCCGGTTCGTGAGTCCCCGGTCCGTGCGTCCCCGGCCCGGTCGCCGCCGGTCGCCGTTTCCCTCGTGGCCGACTCGACTGCCGGGTCGGTGTGTTCTGGCTCCCTTGCCACGTTTGTTGCCTCTCGACGTCCCCGCAGGAGCGCCGCGCGCCCCCGTCCGTGTCCACGATACGGGCGGGGG
>NZ_JBEXKU010000222.1:0-1166 GCF_040609575.1 Streptomyces sp. NPDC004647
GCTGGCCGGGACGCGGTGTCGATCGCGGTCGCCGACATGTCCGGCGAGCCGGTCGCCTCGGTCGATGCGCTGCTCGTACGGGCCGTGTCCAGCGAAGAGCTGAGTGCGGACGCCGCGCTGGCCAGGGACGCGCTGTTCGGCCTCGACTGGGTTCCGGTGTCGTCGGGTGCGGATGTGCCCGGGGCGGTCGCACTGGTGGGGCCTGACGCGTTCGGGCTCGCCGACGGGGTGGCCGGATCCGGGCCGCGCGTCGAGACATACGCAGATCTGGTGTCGCTGGCGGCCGGGGAGTCCCCGGTGCCGGCTGTGGTGCTGGTCGCCGTATCCGGTGCTTCCACTACCTCCGGGGCCCAGGGCGCGAGTGTCCCGGACCGTACCGGAGTGGCGGGAACCGTTCACGCGCTGACCGCCGACGTACTGGCGCTGGTACAGGAGTGGCTGGCCGAGGAGCGGTTCGCCGGCTCGCGGCTGGTGTTCGTCACCCGGGGCGCGATGGCGGCCGACGGCGAGGACGTCACCGATGTCGCGGCGGCCTCGGTGTGGGGTCTGGTGCGCTCCGCGCAGACGGAGAACCCCGGCTGCTTCGGCCTGGTGGACCTCGGCTTCACGGACGACGCCTTCGTACAGCTCTCGTCGGCCCTCGCCACGGACGAGCCCCAGCTGGTGATCCGTGACGGTGGAAGCCGTGCGGGCCGGCTCGCCCGGCTGGAGTCGGGCACGGGTCTGGTGCCGCCGGCCGGGGTGCCGTGGCGACTCGACAGTGAGACGCAGGGAAGTCTGGACGGGCTGACGCTGGCTCCGTTCCCCGAGGTTCTCGAGCCGCTGACCGGCCACGACGTCCGTATCGACGTACGGGCCGCCGGGGTCAACTTCCGCGATGTCCTCAAGGCGCTCGACATGTACCCCGGTGACGCCGGACGCATGGGGCGCGAGGCTGCGGGGGTGGTGACCGAAGTGGGTCCCGAGGTGACCGGGCTGCGGCCCGGCGATCCGGTGACGGGCCTGGTGTCCGGTGGTTTCGGCTCACTCGTGGTCGGTGACGCGCGGCTGCTCACCCGGCTGCCCGACGAGTGGTCGTGGGAGATGGCGGCGTCGGTGCCGTTGGTGTTCCTGACGGCGTACTACGCCCTGGTGGAGTTGGGTGGGTTGCGGCGTGGGGAGAAGGT
>NZ_JBEXKU010000223.1:0-1092 GCF_040609575.1 Streptomyces sp. NPDC004647
AGCAATTAAACTTAATATCGCCACAACAAAATATAAATAATTACTATATTTAAAAAATTTTTTCATTGAAATATCCTCCATATACCCGAATTGCTAGTTGATTATTTATCCATGACTTGATACCCGATAGAATATCTTAAAGTCTCTGGTTCCAGTGATTTAGCTGATTTTAACAGTAAAGAATACGCTAAAAGTATCATCTCTAATTTCAATTGAAAACCTTGAGGCGAACGACTTTTACAACGCTCAGCTCCTAGATTTGTCAAAAAAGAGAAAACTCGCTCAATCACTTTTCTACGTTTTGAAAAATTAGGGAAAAGGATTTTCTTTTGCTTCATGTTCTTCCTGACAGGTGTAATTAGATCAATTCCTTTTAATTCCAGCCTATCATGCAGTGACTGACCTAAATATCCCATATCTCCAAGGACTGTTGGTGTCCCAAATTGACTCAACACTTCCTCGGTCATTGAACGATCAGCCATTGAAGCAGGAGTAATTGTGTAGTCTATGACATAGCCTGATTCACTGACTAAAGCATGACATTTACATCCATAGAAGTACTGTCCCTTTGTAGCATTGTAGCCAACATTTGCATCATCTCCAAGAACTTTGCTTCTGAAATTACGAATAGGCTGACACAAAGGAATGGGGAAGCTGTCAATAATGGATACACTCATTCCTTCAACCTCTTTAAAGACGAGTGCTTGGCGAATGACTTGGATACTCGGTAAGAGGGCATTACAACGGCGGACAAAGCGAGAATATTCTAGGAAATTAGGAAATAAACTTTGAGCAAGTTGGTGCTTAGCTTTAAGCGTTTCACTAAAATGCAGTACGCCCCATAGGTAACAAGCGATAACTAAGCAATCTGATGTTGCGAGATGGACGTTCTTTCGGTTTTGAACCTCAAGGGGAACACTCGTTTGATAAAGCGTCTCAATGGTTGTCAGTAAATAAACAAAAACTTTTGAAAGTGTGCTATTATAAGTCATATAAGTCGTGCGCTTTCTAATGCTTAGTGGTTTTAGATTAGGATAGCACGACTTATTTATTTTCCAATGAAATTAACTAGCAATTCGGGTTAATTACGGA
>NZ_JBEXKU010000224.1:0-1060 GCF_040609575.1 Streptomyces sp. NPDC004647
GCCGCTGCTCATGTGGCGGGGGTGTTCTCGTTGGAGGATGCCTGCACGCTGGTGGTGGCGCGGGCGCGGTTGATGCAGGCGCTGCCGGTGGGCGGTTCGATGATGGCGGTGCAGGCGACGGAGGACGAGGTCCTTCCGCTGCTGTCCGAGGATGTATCGATCGCGGCCATCAACGGTCCCGCGTCGGTTGTCGTCTCGGGTGACGAGGATGCCGTTCTGGCGGTGGCGGCACGGCTGGCGGAACAAGGCCGCAAGACGACGCGTCTGCGGGTGTCGCATGCGTTCCACTCGCCGTTGATGGACCCGATGCTGGGCGAGTTCCGTGCGGTCGCGGAGGGCCTGTCGTACGAGGCTCCGCGTATGTCTGTGGTCTCGAACCTGACGGGTGGTGTGGCGTCGGCCGAGGAGCTGTGCTCGCCGGAGTACTGGGTGCGTCATGTCCGTGAGGCCGTGCGCTTCGCGGACGGCGTGCGGACGCTGGCCGAGCAGGGTGTGACCACGTTCCTGGAGCTGGGGCCGGACGGTGTGCTGTCGGCCATGGCCCAGGAATCCGTACCGGACGGCGCCGTGACCGTACCGGCGCTCCGCAAGGACCGGTCGGAAGTGTCGACGGTGCTCGCCGCGTTGGCCCAGCTGCATGTGCGGGGCGTTCCGGCGGTCGACTGGACGGCATTGTTCGCCGGTGCGCGGCGGGTCGAGTTGCCCACGTACGCCTTCCAGCACCAGTGGTTCTGGCCTGCGGGTTCGCAGTCCGGTGCCGCCGGTGATGTGCGCGCGGCGGGTCTGGGTTCCGCCGAGCATCCGCTGCTGGGCGCGGCGGTCGAACTCGCCGAGAGCGAGGGCGCGTTGTTCACTGGTCGGCTGTCCGTCCAGTCGCATCCCTGGTTGGTCGATCACGCGGTCATGGGCCGGATTCTCCTTCCCGGCACTGCCATGCTTGAGCTGGCGTTCTGTGCCGGTGACGGGGTCGGCTGCGACCGGGTCGAGGAGTTGACGCTCGCTGCGCCGCTCACTCTTCCGGAGCGTGGTGCGGTTCAGGTGCAGGTCGCGGTCGGTATTC